>CALWSS010000081.1 GCA_944384255.1 uncultured Clostridia bacterium | reverse complement strand
TATTCTTCATTTGTAAATTTAGAATTTACTTCAAAACTATTTGCAACTATATAACCATCAGCGTCAATATTGAATTTCACATACCACTCAGATGAGTTATTTAACTGTTCACCTTGTTTAAATCTGTATATATAAAATTCCTGTTCTGATTTAGTTGTACTCTCTGCCCATTTCTTTTCAACTTCATAATTAATTGTGCTTGAAGGAGAATTAGTTATGGTTGTAGTTTGGGTTTTATCATCATATTGACTTTCGGAAGTATAAAGTATATCCCTGCCGTATTGTTTTAATTTAAATGTATGATTATTAATATTAATTCTTGAAGGATTTCCGTTTCCCGAGAAGAAATTTAATAAACTGCCAAAGCCTGAGGTTCCATGATCTGCCTGTGCTATCTGCTTCATAACCTCGTCTTCATCGTTTCCGTTTATATTCTGATAAACAGCTTCTTCAACCCACTTATACATTAAAACGTTTCCCTGCTCATCATATTTAGGCATCGAAATAGAATATGTATTTGTAAGATTTTCGGAATAAAAGTCGTAAAGTACTGCTTCAACATAACTGCCATCATCATTTGTTACATATTCCCATTTATCTTCAGTTTCATTTTCTGTCTTTGACTGAAGTTTAAATTTAACAGCAACATCATCAAATTCTGATTGGAATATAGCTGATTTCCATACCTTTTTAGCAGTTACACTAACATTACCCCTTATACGGTTATATATGTGTTTTTCATTATAAATATATGTATTTGCATCTTCTCGTTCTCCAGCTTCACGCTGACCTTCATCATCTATAATCCATATATCATCATCGCCATCTGATACTCCAAAAATCTGCTCATATGTTGCTGCTGTACCACCAGAGCTTGTTTTGGAATCAAGATACTCTTTTGCAACATATAAATATCTGTAGCCTTCTGAGTCATATTTAGGGAAAGCACTGCCTCCAAAATCGATTGTCTGTTCATTTTTTGTCGTATCTAAAGGTTGTGTTACATATTTTCCGTCAACAGTAACTGCAGCAGCAGTTAAATATGAGTCTGTCTGATCATCGGCACGATAACGCCAGAGCTGAAACTCACCTGTAGGACGCTGACTGGAATTATTATCATACCATTTTTTTGTTGCATTAAAAGATGTTTCTCCTGTGAGTGTTAAATGAACACTTTCTCCGTCATAAACAGCCTTAGTTTCATTTCCATAGTTTGGAACTCCGTTGTTATCATAGGAAACAGCAAAATAGTCAGAACCTAAATCAAAGTTTTCTTTGCTTATTTCTGTCTGTGTTATTTTATTGTCAGTACTTTGATTTTCATCACTATTGTATATACATTCAACATAAGATGTTATAGGACTTCCGTCTAAGTTATATCTCCAAACATCATCTACGATAACAACACATTCAGAATTGTTCTTTTTATCTATGCTAATATTAATAGGTATATCCTCACCATTAAACTTAATTTCCTGTTGTGAATTTGCATATTTTACTACAAACTCAAAACCATTCATTACAGCTTCTTGAAGAACATTGTCTAAATCCAAGTTACCCCACCGCAAGTTGACATTAAATGTAAAATCTGTCAAAAGTACATAATACCAACCTTTATTTTGAGCTGTAGGATAAGGTCCACCTGAACCATGGTTATCATCATTAATATCTATAAAGGTATAACCGTCAACATTTCCTGCTGTATTAGTATCAGGTTCTATATACCATTTGATATTGTATGTTGCATCAGGTATATTTTCATCCTCACTTGTAACTGTTATTGTTTCAGGAAGTTTCCCAGCATCATAAGAGTATGTGTATGTATTTGAACTTGTTTGTGTAAATGTAGGTTCAGGCATTTTTTCCAAACCAAGAACATACATATTTCCTGTTGTAAGAACTTGTTTAGGACCATCATCTACAGAAAATGTTAATATAGGGCTAAGAAAACTATTCTTATACTCATCAACTGTCGGACGATTACTTGCCTCATTATTATTATCCATCCAGAAAATGTCTTTTTCTACTGGAGAAGCATTATATGTTATGTTATAACTCTCTTCAGGTGGTTTTGTAGTTATTGTTATTGTATCAGAATCTGAACCATTGCCTATTTCAGACCCGTCTGCAGAAAATGCAGAGCCTTTAGCCGTAAGTTTAATTTTAGAGCCCTCATCAACTTCATTTCTCTGTATAACAGAGCCACTGAAATCCATACGTAAGCTCATGTTATAAATACTGTTTATCAAAGGTAATGTTTGTAATGATTTAGAAGATGATGTTTTTTTGTCTTTCTCATCATTTACAGAAATTGTATTACCGCTAATTTCAGCTAAACCTTCAATAGGTGATGATGAAGAATCTAATGTAGTATCATTTGTAGTATCATTCTCATTGCCTTCTGAAGTTGCAGTATCACTTGACTGAGAAACATTCCTTTTAATTTTAAATGAAAAATAACTGCTTGAACTTGTTGTAAAAATTATTTCTGCATCACTAGGTAAAGTTGTAAAAGTAATAAATTTTTGACTGCTGCTGGATACAGAAGTATTGTCATTTTCACTTTTTGAATTACTTATTGTATCTAATTCATCAGAATTTGTTGAAGTACTTCCGCTATCTTCATTATTGTCACCTGCTGAATTATCAGTATTTGCATCATAATATACAACTCCATTACTGTATGAATAATTACCTTCAGGCAATGACAATCCTTTAGGAAGATCAAGCTTAAATTCAAACTCTTGATTATCAGAAATTAAATTCTGCGAAAGAATACTTAAATCAAATGAAAAATCCTGAACAGCTTTACCTATTGGAAGATTAATTGTATCTTCTTCAGCATTAACTTCAACAAACAAACCTGACTTTGCGTTTACATGTAACTTTGAGCTTTCTACTTTTATTTTAGGTATTTTATTTGTTAATAAAAAAGTTCCAAATAAATTGTTAATTTGAGGAGCATTTAATTTATCGTAATATAATTTTCCATCCTCATTTAGATCATTTTGAATTTGTTCTTTATTCTCATTTGTGCCGCTGCTTCCCTCGCTGCCTTCTGTGCTTTCGCCGGTCGTTGTGTCATTTCCTGTGTTGCCTTCTGTGCTTTCGCCAGTCGTTGTATCTTTTCCCGTGCTACTTTCTGTGCTTTCGCCGGTTGTTGTGTCATTTCCTGTGCTGCCAGATGAATCTTTTTGAGAGTTGTCAGAATCGGAAAATCCAGTATTATCATCTATTCCCGACGCATATACATTAACGCCAAAACCGAGTTTTTCTCCAACATATGCCAAATTATTACTTTCAGAATCACTTACTGGCGATCCGTCTGAAAATTCTTCATCAGAAAAAACCGTATTATATAATGTTACATCATTTTCCGATATGTCTATATCAAAAGAATTTTCAGTATCAACCGAAGGTTGGAATTTAAAACTATAGCTTATTGTTCTTACATTATTATCAAGGCTAAAGCTTATATAATAATTTCCCTCTAAATTCTCTAATTTTATTATAGAACCTTCATTAGAGGAAACTGTTTTTTCTGTGCTTATATTACCGTTGTCATCTTTGAAATCTTGCAGCGCCCCGACTTCATCATCTGTAAGATAAATTCTCACATCAGTACTCTCTGCTCCTTGGAAATCAGGATCCAGCTGTGCACTAAAATTAACAATGCCTTCTTCTCCTAAGAGTATTTCTTCTTGCATTGGTTGCCATTTTACATATACATCATATTCTCCAATGGATTGAATTGCATCAGCCATAGCTGAAATTGGCATCATAGTAATAATCATTACCAAAGCAATAAAAATTGATATAAAAGATTTTTTACTTTTCTTTAAAGCATGTTCTTTCACGAAATACCCCCCCCCCCAAGTTTTTTTGTCTAAATGTGATATTTTTGATTTTTTTAATTTTTTTATGTATTTTAAAAACATACTTCTATCACCTCTTTGTATATTTTCAGACCTAAGTTTAAAGTTCAGTTATAATGCCGTGTAAAATAAACCTTGTATCAGATGAGTTATTTGTGCACGTCGAAAATGTAACTATTTTATCGCTTACTTCAGGTTTTGTTGTGCTTGACCAAAGTGATTTTTCAATAATGCTATCAAGCCAAACTTTATAGTCTTCTTCAGTTTCAAAACTAATTTCCCACGAATTGCCATTTGTTTCTGCTTTATAACAAGAAAACAATTGTATTTTATAATTTTTCTCAAGAGTAAGCAGATAGAATTCAGTATGTTTTAAAAAATAATCTTCATTTTGATAATTCAATAAAGTCGCAAACATTGTACCATTATTCATATTGTGACCATAAATTATTGAATTCTTGTCTGTAAACCCCTTCGAATTCCTATAATCAAGGAATATACATCCTGAATTATTTAATTCTTTATTAAACAAGTGGTTAAGATAATATTCATTGTCACTTCCCTGAACCACCGGATAATTTATTTCTGTATCAATACAATAAATCCAACCTACAAAATCAGAATTTATTTTATACAGTTCGTCAAAGTCCACCTCCTTTAAATTTTTACTAACATCTACATTCTTATACTCATTAATAGTATTATCAGAATTATCTAAACTCAAATGAGAATATTTTTTTAGATCAAAATATGTTTCCTTTGCAGAATTGTATTCATTAATATGAACCTTTATTTCGTAAGCGCTATAAAGCACTACAGTTAAACAACAAATAATCAATATAAAAAAGATAACTTTTTTTATTCCCATTTATTACCTGCCTTTTAATGAAATTTACATAGGAATACTATATTAAGAATTAATATAAACTTAATTAATAATCCTAAAACCTCACCATATATAAAGATAGCTTTTATAAGTATTGCTTTGCTTAATATATTTTTTCACTAAATGTAACAATAATAAAAAGCTTTTAAAAAATATTATATCAAATTAATTGAAATCTTTCAATTAACTTAGCTTTTACAAAGCATTTTAAATTTTTACACTTATAAAAATTATATTAATTTTATAAACAATATTCAACTTTATTCTTTAATTTTAATAAAAATTACTAAGTAATATTTAATTCTTTTATTTATAAAATATTATAAAGCTTGAAATTGTCAAACTTATTTTAGTTATCTCAGACGATTCAAATTTATAATTTTTTTTACAATTTGTGCAATTTTATATTATCACATAAACACAAAAAACAAAAGACTGAATCTGTATTTTTTAGATTCAGTCTTTTAATATTAATCATATGTTTAAGTAATACTTATACTTTAATCATCATATTTTTTTCCAAGCTTATCAAATCTTTTGTTCTCATGTTTAATAAATAAAATTCTTACAACCGTGACTACTGCAATATACGCAATTAAATATGAAACTACTCCTAAAATTTCTTCAGCATTCATATTTGTACTTTTAATTTTATACACACCATAAACTATCAGTACTGCAAATACTGCAAATAAAGTTATAAAACTGCTTCTTACCTTGTTTTTATCTAATTTAATAGCTATTCCTAATTGGTGTGCTCTTACTGCCTGATAAATTGGGAATATAACAAGCACCAGAAATTCAAAGAGATTTCTGTCAAAATTAGCACCATAAACAGCCGTTTTAATTATAAATGAAGCTAATGCTGCAAAATATACAACTAACATAAATTCACTTCTTATTTTGTCGTACCCTGTTTTAATTCTTTCGTCAGTCATAATCATTCCTCCCAAAAAAGCTCATCTAATGTTTTATTCAAAGCCTTACATATAGCAATACATAGATTTAAAGTCGGATTATACTTTCCTGCTTCAATCATTCCTATAGTTTGCCTTGTTACACCAATTTTCTGTGCCAGTTCTTCTTGAGATAAATCCATAGCTGCCCGGGCTGCTTTTAGTTTGAGGTTCTTCAAATCACCACCTCCTTACATTACATATTATAATATATATTTTTCTAAATGTCAATTATATATTACATTTAAACTAATATAATTGTCAAAATACAAGTTAAAATTTTTTGAAAAAAGATTTAATCTATAAAGAAATATAAAACAGTTACAAGAATTGTGTATATGACATTTTTACGGAATACCAATTATTTAGTATAATGGTTATAAAATAATTCTTTTGAGATTTTTGCTTAAACGAGAATAATATAAACAGGAGATTTTAATTAATGTTATTTATTCAGATTATGTGTTTTTTATCTTCAATATGGGCACTCTACTTGTGCACGAAGAATACAAAAAGGCAGCATGAGCAAAAGAAATTATAAGATTGTTTTTTCTGTGAAACTGTCGAAGCAGCCGGCATTTTATTTCTTATTTTCAGTTTATTAGATAATCTTCTGAATTTAAATTTCAGAGTAAAATTTCCTTTATAAGAGATTAAAAAAGT
>CALWSS010000080.1 GCA_944384255.1 uncultured Clostridia bacterium | reverse complement strand
TATACGCCGGTATGTTAGCCCTTAAGCAGCCCATTAGCATTCCCGGCACTATTTTGTCGCATGAACCTAAAAGGACTATTCCGTCTAAACGATGAGCCTTTGCCATTATTTCAATACTGTCTGCAATTATTTCCCTGGAAGGAAGTATGTAATGCCCACCTACAGTTCCGTTACCTACACTGTCGCAGCAGCCTATAACACCAAACTCAACAGCATTTGCACCTGCAAGATGGACACCTTTTTTTACAAATTCGGCTACCTGCCTAAGATGGAAATGCCCCGGCACAATATCGCTGAAAGCATTTGCTATACCTATTGTGTACCGCTCTAAATCATCGTCATCAAAACCAACTGCTTTATAAACCCTGCAAGGATGAAGCTGCATTTTTGTTTCATTATGGTTTACTGCTGAATTATTAGTATCTTTAGACATATAATCCCTCCCAAACAGCTAATGACAATAATATATTTCAGTTTCATAATATCACAAAAACACAGGGTGTCTACTTCCATTTTATATAGTAAAATGCATAACTAAATGTTATATTTTAAATGCTGACATTATGCATTATTTCTTCATATCAAATAATAAATAAAAAATCTCCAGTCAAAACATTTAAGTCTTGGCTGGAGATTAATTGTTGATTGTATATATTTATTGATATGAATAAAAAATATTTTATTTTAAATACTTTTACTCTTCCATATTGTGGTAAACGTTCTGAACGTCATCGTCATCATCAAGCATATCAAGAAGTTTATTCATCTTCTTAATGTCTTCCTCGTTTGTAAGTGTTGTGTATGTCTGAGGAATTTTTGTTACTTCGGCTGAAGCCATAGGTATGTTGTTTGCTTCAAGTGCTTCTCTTACTGCTGAAAAATCTTCTGGTGATGTTGTTATTTCGTAGCAGTCATCCTCAACGGCAAAGTCTTCAGCACCTGCTTCAATAGCCATCATCATAAGCTCGTCCTCATCCATGCCTTCAACTTCTTCTTTATCAACAACAATTAAACCTTTGTCGTCAAACATAAATGATACACAGCCGCTTGTTCCCATGTTTCCGCCGCCTTTTGTAAAAGCGTTTCTGACATTTGCAGCAGCTCTGTTTCTGTTGTCTGTAAGAACCTCAACAATAATTGCAACTCCGTTAGGACCGTAGCCTTCGTATGTTATGTTCTCATATTCAACGCCGTCTCCAGGGCCGGCAGCCTTTTTAATGCTTCTTTCAATAGTGTCGTTAGGCATATTATTTGATTTAGCCTTAGCAATAACGTCTCTAAGCTTACCGTTATTAGCAGGATCCGGTCCGCCTGCTTTTACCGCAACTGCAATTTCTCTACCAAGCATTGTAAATATTTTTCCTTTTGCGGCATCATTTTTTTCTTTTTTATGTTTAATATTAGCAAATTTTGAATGTCCGGACATTTCGGATAAACCCCCTTAATTAGTGTTAACTATAATATTTTAGCATTATTTTAAACTCAATACAAGCCTTAATCATATAATTTAAAGCCTTCTTCGGTACATGCACCACGTAAAGTATCTTTTAATTGTGCCTGAACACTGCCTGATGTTATTTCTGTTATAAGTGCCTCAAATATACCAGCTCTGCTGTTTTCAATATAAACGGTATAAGTTACCTTATCTGTAAAGTCTGTATTTTCTACAAAGTATTCACCCTTTGAAAGCTCATATTGGATTTTACCGCTTTGAGTGTAATCACATTCAACAGAATATTTTTTGTATAATCCTATCTGGCATATACCGGCATTATCAAGGCCTGCTTTAGCCGCCGCTGTGTATGCCCTTACAAGACCGCCTGTACCTAAAAGTATACCGCCAAAATACCTTGTAACAACAATAGCTGTATTTTTAATATCTTCTGATGAAAGAACACTCAAAACAGGCATACCTGCTGTACCCTGTGGTTCTCCATCGTCACTGAAACGCTTAAGCTCGTTTTTCTCGCCTATTTGATAAGCAAAAACATTATGCCTTGCATCATAATACTTTTTCTTAATTTCTTCTATAAATGCTCTGGCTTCTTCTTCGCTTTTAACAGGTCTTGTATGAGCAATAAATTTAGATTTTTTCTCTGTTATTTCGGCATAACCCGGCTTAACAGTAGTTTTTATAACATCTTCCAACATATTTCAGCAAAACACCACCTAATTTAATTTGAAAAATATTCTAAAGTACAATCACCCTTTAAACAGTTTGTCATACTATATAATCAGAATAGCAAATGTTCTAAACCAAAAGGAGGACTTAAAATGGCAAATATTGATTTATGTAACAACTGTCCGGCTTTCCAGCCTAAACTTGAATGTGTATCTATCCCTAAAATTTTCGACCAGTGCAGACTTCAGGTTTGCCTTACACCAAACGAAATTGGAGCAGCTAAAGTAGACTACAGTCCAATTAACTGCAATATCAATAAAAACACATGCCCAAATCAGTGTGGTCAGCAGCAGGTACAGGGCAAAAGAACATCTTGCAGCGGTGAAACAATTATTCCGCCTCAGAATGCAGTTTCAGTAACTATAGAAAACTTCTGCATTAAGAGCATGAATGTATTAAGCAAAACAAAAAGCGGTTTCAGAAAAGGTTTCTTTGACGTAAGCATCCGCTTTATATTCAGCTACACCCTTAAATTCTACAATGCAGACAACATGGAAATAAGCAGAGTACCTGCTTGCAGCTCATATACAACAACTGTTTCGCTCTATGGCGGAGAAGACATCTGCGTTGCTTCATTTAACGAACTTTACAACGGCATTACAACAAACGGACCTTTCGTATCAATAGAAGGCAGTGCAATGAACCTTGCTGCTGCTCTCAGATATCCTTGCAGCTGTGGCTGCGGTTGTGGTTGTGGTTGTGGTTGTGGCTGCGGAAGCTGCAACAGTGGATGCGGCTGCTCAGATAACGGCTGTGACAACGGATGCTCATGTGTATCACCTACAGGCGTTGATGTAACAATCGGTCTTTTCGCTGTAGTTAAACTTTTAAGACTTTCCAACATGTCAGTTAACTCTTACGGCAACTGCATGCCTTGTGAATGCTCTGATATTTCAGACATCAGCCCATGTGATTTCTTTGATAACCTTAAATTCCCTACAGACCTTTTTGCACCACAGGCCAACTACAAACCATGCTGTGACACATCATCAGAGGATACACCAACAAACGGCTCATGCTGTGAAACATGCTGATAAAGCTGCATAACTGATTTAAAAAGCCGTGGGGTGTGGGCAGAACCCATGCCTTGCGGCACAAATTAAATATCAATACAAATATTTTATATAATAACCCCCTCTTTATCAACCATTAATTTTGCACAAGTTAAAAGCAGTATTACACGTAAAAAGGCAATACTGCTTTTTTCCAACTCTTTTCTAACTCTTTTCTAACTCTTTCTTACTTATTTTAATAATTTGCTGTAATAGCTCTCTGTAAGATAAAGCGGCATAACAGCGTTATGGCCAAGAACTCTGTCTTTTGTAAAAAGCACTGTTGTAGGAGCTTCACTGTATTTTATAAAAAGTGCATCATGTCCTACACAAAGACCCATAACAACATTCAAATCAGTTTTTTCGTTATTTAATATTTTAGCCTGCAATATAGGGTTACACATAGGCTCATAGCAGTCAGGATGTATTTTGTCCTTGTCAGCAATACCGATTTCGGTTTTGTCCCTGTTTCCTACTTTACATGCTGCACCAACAACTTCAAGACCATTTTTACGGAGAATTTTGGCAAATGTTCTTGCTTCTCTTATTGTGCCTACACAAGTAGCAATGCCTACTTTTTTAGCGCCTATTTTTTTTGCAAAAAGCACTGTTTCCTCAACTCTTGTAAGCTTACAGTAAAAGTTGCCTTCTATTTCGGCAGCCGACTTTGCCAGAATATTGTTTTCCTCACTTTTAAGCAGTTCAACTGCCTCATCTGCCAATTCTTTATATTTAACTGTTTCGCAAAAATCAGGATACGGCATATTTTGATTTTCACATGTAGTTTTGTAACAGTCAATACAGCTTAATTCTTCCTTCTCCATGCAGATAACCCCCTTAATCCACAACTAAGTCTTCTAAAACTGCGTCTGTATATTTTAGAAGGTCGTCAGGCGATATAATAATCTGGCAGCCTCTAACCCCGGCGCTTACACCTATTTCGTCAAAAAGCTGAGCTGTTTCATCTACAAATGTAGGAAACTTCTTTTTCATACCTATAGGTGAACAGCCGCCTCTAATATATCCTGTTACAGGAAGCAAGTCCTTAACATGCAGCATTTCTATTTTTTTATTTTTGGAACAAACAGCGGCTTTTTTAAGGTCAAGCTCCTCTGCTACCGGTATGCAGAAAACCATGTATCCTGTTTTATCACCCTTTGTAACAAGAGTTTTAAAGAGCTGTTCCGGCGGCATGCTTAATTTTGCCGCTACAGTTACACCGGATAA
>CALWSS010000079.1 GCA_944384255.1 uncultured Clostridia bacterium | reverse complement strand
ATAAACTTTTCAATAAATTCGTTTTCAGTAATAACAGGAACAGAAAGCTCTGCTGCCTTTTTGTTTTTAGACGATTGAGAAAAAGCATCGTTATTAATAAGATAGCTCGTTTTGCCTGTTACGCTGCCTGTAACTTTTCCACCTAAAGACTCAATTTGTGATTGAAGCTCTTTTCGATTTTTGTAATGCTCCAAATCACCTGTTATAACAAATGTAAGTCCGCTTAAACTCAAATCCGAAACAGTAGTTTCTTCCGCTTTAAACTTAATATAACCCAAAGCTTCATTAAGAAGTTTAATATTGTTCTCGTTTGAAAAATAGCTGTGTATACTGTGGGCGATTACCTCACCAAAGCCCTCAATACTGTTAAGCTCCTCAGTTGTAGCAATAAGAATTTTGTTTAAATTATAATCCATGTTTTTACACAATAGTTTTGCATTGCTTAAACCAACATGATTAATACCCAAAGCATATATAAAGTTAGCTAAGTTTACGTTTTTCGACTTTTCTATAGAGTTTATAATGTTGTTATACGACTTTTCTCCAAAGCCTTCAAGCTCTTTAATCTGGCTTTCAAAATTCTGCAATTTGAATATATCAACATAAGTTTCAACAAATCCGTTGTCAGTAAATTTTTTTAGTGTTTCTTCCGAAAGGCCTTCTATATTCATTGCGTCACGGCTTACAAAGTGAGCCAAAGACCGAACTCTTTGGGCATGACAGTTAGGGTTTGTGCAGTAAAGAGCCTTTCCGTCTTTAATGCTTCTAACTTCCGTTTCGCCACCACAAACCGGACAGTTTTCCGGTATTTTAACATTACCGCTTTTAGTAATGTTTTCGGCTATCTGTGGAATAATCATATTTGCTTTGTAAACAAGTATTTTATCCCCAATGCCTATTTTAAGTTCTTCCATAATGCTTAAATTATGAAGGCTTGCCCTGTTTACAGTTGTTCCCTCCAGCTCAACTGGGTCAAATACAGCTACGGGATTAATAAGACCTGTCCTTGATGTACTCCAGTCAATTTCTCTTAAAACTGTTTCGGCTGTTTCATCTTTCCACTTAAAGGCAATGGAGTCCTTAGGAAATTTAGACGTTTCACCAAGAGAATTACTGTAAGCAATACTGTTATAAGTAAGCACAAGTCCGTCTGAAGCAAAAGAGTTATTTTCTATTCTTTTTTCAAAATCTTTAACGCTTTCTTCTATATTATCAGCTGTAACAATTTTGTTTTCTACTACATCAAAGCCAAGGCTTTTTAAAAACTCCATTTGCTGAATTTTATATTCAAACTCTTTACCTTCTGATAAAACAAGTGTAAAAGCGTAAAATGTAACCTGTCTTTCGGCTGCTATCTGGCTGTTTAGCTGACGCACTGTTCCACTGCAAAGGTTACGTGGATTTTTATATTTCTCATCATCAGGCAGTGTATCGTTAATTCTTTCAAACTCATCATAAGAAATAACGCCTTCTCCTCTTAATATAAGCTCACCTTTAAATGAAATATTAACAGGAATATTCTTAAATACTCTGGCATTGTGGGTTATATCCTCACCAACTTCTCCGTTACCTCTTGTAACAGCCTGAATAAGATTACCATTATTATATTTAAGCACTATTGTAAGGCCGTCAAGCTTCCATGAAAGTATGCCTTCTTTATCTCCCAGCCAGCTTTTAAGCTTAAGCACATCTTTAGTTTTATCAAGAGAAAGCATTCTTTTTTCATGCCTAATTTTTGTAAGACCGCTTAAAACAGTATATCCTACCCTTTGTGTAGGACTATTGGACATTACAACACCTGTACTTTTTTCAAGCTCACAAAGCTCATCATAAAGCTTGTCGTACTGATAATCAGTCATTACAGGGTCAGCGTCTTGATAATATTTTTTAGATGCCTCGTTTAATATGCTTATAAGCTCTTTCATTCTTTCCAAATAAATGCACCTCTTTACTCGGTTTTTATAAGTTTAGAAAGCTTTGCCATAAATTTTTTAACACCTTTTGAAGGGAATGAAACCTCTACCTCATAATCAGCACCAGCGGGCTTAATGCTTTTAACTGTACCTATGCCGTATTTAGGAGCACGTACTTTATCACCTACATCAAAAGTCAGTTTAAAGTCTTTAGGCTCCGGCATTTTATTTTGTGATGCACTTTTAATGCCGTAAGTATTGCCGGCTGAAATAGGTGAAAACAAATTGCTTTGTCTGCCGAAAGCAGGTTTTGTTCCTTTAAGTGCTGAAAATGAACCACCCAAACCGTAAGTATCTGCATTTTTATTATTTTCAATCCACTCTATGTTATGCGGAGGTATTTCCTTTAAAAATCTTGAAGGCTGATTATACTGTGTATTTCCATGCTGCATTCTTGTTTTGGCATAAGTAAGATAAAGCTCTTCCCTTGCCCTTGTAATGCCTACATAGCAAAGTCTTCTCTCTTCTTCAACGTCTTTTTCGTCACCGCTTGTAATGCTTCTGTAGCCCGGGAAAAGACCTTCTTCCATACCGGCAAGAAATACAACCGGGAATTCAAGACCTTTAGCCGAATGAAGTGTCATAAGAACAACTGAATCTTCGTCTTCGGAATAATAGTCTATATCAGCCACAAGAGCAACTTCCTCCAAAAATCCCTCAAGAGATGTATCCCCTGTTGAATTAATATACTCAGCAGCCTTTGAAACAAATTCCTCTATGTTTTCAATTCGCATTTTAGCTTCTTCCGAGCCGTCAATTTCAAGCATATCAATATAGCCTGTTCTTTTGGCTACTGCGTCTATAAACTCAGAAGATGTCATAGTGTCTTTATCTTTTCTGAGTTTTTCCATCATGTCATAAAAGAGAGCAAAGTTTTTGGCACTTCTTCCAATGCTGTCACTTGCAGCTGCTGCCGGAAGTGTTTCATAAAAGCTGAGGTTATGCTGTGCCGCCAAAGCAGATACTTTTTCTACAGAAGTGTCACCTATACCCCTTTTAGGTACATTTATAATTCTTTTAACTGCTATATCATCGTAAGGGTTAGCTATAACTTTTAAATAAGCATGGATGTCTCTAATTTCTTTTCTGTCATAAAACCTTGTTCCACCGCAAAGCCTGTACGGAATATTACGTTTTACAAGCTGTTCCTCAAGAGCTCTTGACTGTGCATTAGTACGGTACAAAATAGCAAAATCTTTGTAATTTCTGCCTTTTTTTGTAAGTTCTTCAATTTTTAAAGCAATAAACCGGCCTTCTTCATACTCATTATCGGCTTTGTAGCCTTTAATTATGCTGCCTTCCATGTTTTCAGTCCAAAGTGACTTGTCTTTTCTCTCGTCGTTGTTTTTAATAACGGCATTAGCAGCTTTAAGTATAGTTTTTGTAGAGCGGTAGTTCTGTTCCAGTTTAATAACCTCGGTTTCTGGAAAGTCCTTTTCAAAATCAAGTATATTTCTTATGTTAGCACCTCTCCAGCCGTATATACTCTGGTCGTCATCTCCTACAACACAAAGGTTATGATATTTAGAAGCAAGAAGCTTTACAAGCTCATACTGGCTTGTATTTGTATCCTGATACTCATCAACCATTATGTACTTAAATCTTTCCTGATAATAATCAAGAACGTCAGGGTTTTCTCTGAAAAGTTTAACTGTATTATATATCAAATCGTCAAAATCAAGAGCACAGCTGTTTTTAAGCTTACTTTGATACTCTCTGTAAACCTGTCCTATACGTTCATAACGTATGTCGCCTCTGTTTTTAGCCATGTAGTCAGAAGGCGACAAAAGTTCTTCTTTAGCAGCACTGATGTTTGCCAAAGCACCTTTTACAGTAAAAGTCTTGTCGGTAAGGCTGTAGCCCATACGTGTAAAGACTTCTTTCATTACTTTTTGAGTATCATCTGTATCATATATAGAAAAATTCCTGTCAAAGCCCAGTTTATCTATGTCACGCCTTAAAATTCTAACACAAGACGAATGAAATGTGCTTACCCAAATATCCTTTGCAGCTTCACCAACAACTGCCGTTACTCTTTCACGCATTTCCCTTGCAGCTTTGTTTGTAAATGTAATAGCAAGTATATTCCATGGCTTAACACCGTTTTCCACAAGGTTAGCTATTCTTATTGTTAAAGCTCCTGTTTTTCCTGAGCCGGCACCTGCCAGAACAAGCACCGGGCCTTCTGTTTTAAGCACCGCTTTTTTCTGCATAGGATTTAAGCTGTCAAAACTAATCATATCCATTATTCTCCATTTCGTTTAAAGCATAAAATTAGGAAGCTATAATAATTAATAACTTCCCAAATTAAAATTACTTATCTTTATTTTTATTTTTTTCATTTAGCCTGTCAATAGCAAGCTTGTAGCCGTCTGTACCATAAATAAGTGCCCTGTTTACTCGGCTTATTGTTGCCGTTGACGCTCCCGTTTTTTCTGCAATCTCGATATAAGTACATTTTCTGTCAAGCATTTCGGCCACAGCCATTCTTTGGGCAATAGCATTAATTTCGTGGACAGTGCATAAATCCTCAAAAAGCTGATAGCACTCATCAACTGTATTCATTGTGAGGATATATTCAAAAAGCTTATCCGCAAAATCGCTTTTAATTTTGTTATTCAATTAAATCACCTTCACAGCATTATTATATTTTTTCCGTCTGTCACTATGATATATATTTTAACATTTTAATGCTGTAAAGTAAAGCAGTTACAAAAAAGTTATAAAAAAGTTATAAAAAAGTTGTATTAAATTTATAAAGCAAAACTTAAGGCTTAATTATAAGTGATGAACAAATCTCTTTCCAGCAGTCCTGACAGAAGTCTGCTTCCTGATACTCTCCGTCAGTTTGAGAAAAGTATCCCCACTTTTTTTCAATGTGCAAATAATCTTCTTTTTCCGGGTTTAGGCTCCTGCCGCACTTGTTGCAAATTACCTCGGCAGTGTAAAGCTCTTTAACTATTCTCTCTTCTTTTTTTATCAATCTTCCCCACCGCCTTTAATTCTTACAGTGCTTTAAAATATTCTGACGAAAGAATTTTATCATACTTTTTAGAAAAAATATATATTAAATTACTTCCGCTGATGTTAAAATATTCTGGAAAGGATAGATTAACATGAATAGTGACAGTTTAAATATAACCGATATATCGAATTGCTGTTTGTGCCCAAGAAACTGTGGAGCTGATAGAACAAAAAATATTCTTGGTTTCTGCCAGTCAGCAGAGTACCCAAAAGCCGCCCTTGCCTCAATACATAATTTTGAAGAACCGCCTATAAGCGGCACAAGGGGTTCCGGCACAGTGTTTTTTTCCGGCTGCAACCTTAAATGTGTTTTCTGCCAAAACTATGAAATAAGTCAGCTTAATAAAGGAAAAGAACTTTCAACAGACGAACTTGCAGAAATTTTTATAAACCAACAAAATAAAAATGTCCATAACTTAAACCTTGTTTCAGCCGGACATTTTTTGCCTAAAGTACGAGAAGCTCTAATAAAAGCCAAAAATATGGGGCTTAAAATACCAGTTGTTTACAATTCATCAGGATATGAAAAAGCTGAAGCCCTCAAATTTCTTGACGGATTGATTGATATTTATTTGCCAGATATTAAATACTTTTCTTCGGAAATTTCAGCAAAATACAGCGGTGCAGCCGATTATTTTAAATATGCCTCATCTGCCGTAAAAGAAATGTACCGCCAAGTTGGAAAAAATGAATTTGATTCCGACGGCATTATGCAAAAAGGTGTCATAATACGTCATCTTGTTTTGCCAAACTGCCGAAAAGACTCTTTTAAAGTTCTGGATTTTATAAAAGAAACATTTGGGGATAATGTATATGTTTCAATTCTTAACCAATACACTCCAATGTATAAAGCCAAAGAAATTAAAGAGCTTAACCGCCACGTTACAACATTTGAATACAACAGTGTAATTGATTATTTTTTTAATATTGGGCTAAAATACGGTTATATGCAGGAGAGAAATTCTGCCACCAGTGCATATACCCCGGTTTTTGATTTAAGCGGACTTGACACAGAAAGGAATGAGTAAAAATGGAAAGCGTAACAGACAAGTTTTTAAGATATATATCTTATGAAACAACATCAAACGAAGACAGCCAGTCTACTCCAAGTTCAGACTGCCAGCTTAATTTAAGCAATCTCCTTGTTAAAGAATGTCAAGAATTAGGATTAAAAAACATAACCCAAAAAGACGGCTATGTTATGGCTTTTTTGGAAAAAACAGCTAAAAACTATCCTAAAATAGGCTTTATTGCTCACATGGATACAAGCCCTGATGCATCAGGTAAAAATATAAAACCAAACATAATTAAAAACTATGACGGTTCTGTTATAAAGCTTTCTAACAATAAAGAACTTTCTCCAAAGGATTTCCCTGATTTAAAATTATATGTTGGTCAGGATATTATAA
>CALWSS010000078.1 GCA_944384255.1 uncultured Clostridia bacterium | reverse complement strand
TAGACAAGTTGAAGAACTAAAGAAAATGGAATGTGATGTAATACAAGGCTTCCACTTTTTTGTTCCTATGCCTGACTGGAAGGCCAAAGAAAAAATTTTAGACGATTTTTATGCTGACAATTAAATGCTGTATAATTATTATTTTTTACTATTTAGTTGTGCTAAGCTGCTTTGCCATTAAATGATATAAGCTACACAACAGATTAATGGGGTTTAGTAATCCGGGGATAATGTGGGGAGGTAATTATGGACGAAAGCAAGCTAAAAAATCGACTGATGAGAATTACAGCAATTACTATTATCAGCAGTATTGTAATAAGTTTTGTGGGTATTTCGCTTATAGCATACGTTGGCAGTGCTGCTCATAAAGCTGATTATATTCAAATGCAGGGAGAAACAAAAGAATATAAAGATAGAATATCCAAACAGATAGATAAAAACTTCCATATTTTGAACTCATTTTCTAAAACATTAGAAGTTACCAATTCTATCAACTCAAATTCTGAGTTATTGGAAAAAGTAATTACAGATGTTAATGCAGAAAATGATTTTATCAGTTTGTCATATATAAGAAAAGACGGAAGCAGCATTACAAATATTTTAGGCTCCGGTACAAAAACTGATGTTATATTGGATGATTTAAACATATATGCACAAATTGCCATAAGGCAGGCATTTAATGGAAGAAATGCTGTATCAAAAATGTATGACAGCCAATACTATGACGGAAAATTGTTTTTATATGCTGTGCCGGTTTATTATAATAACGAAATTATAGGCGCCATAGCGGCAAATGACACTATAGAGATTTTTACGGATATTGCCAATGGAAATTACGTTATGGACGGAAAAGGATATATTCATATAATTAGCTCCAGAGCTGATTTTTTAGTCCGTTCAGAAAGAACACTAATAAAAGGACAATACGACAATATTTATGAAAGTCCGTATTTATCGGAAGAAACAAAACAGAAGGTTAAAAAGGCTCTTGTAAATAATGAAAGTATTTTTGGAAAATTTAAATATTTAGACAACACTTACTATTTTTATATGGAGCCTTTGGATTTAAACGGCTGGTATCTGTTTTGTGCCAATAAAATTTGGAGCTATTCTCTTTCTATAGGTAATATATACGGTATTATTGGAGTTGTTTTAGTAATAATACTTATATTATTTAATGCATTGCTTTATTTCGGTTATAATCAAATTAGAGGTAACATAAAAAAACTTATACGTTTGGCATATTGGGACCCGGTAACAGGTGCTGAAAATGAGACGAAGTTTGACCAGAATTTTGCTGAGTTGCAGAAAAATCAGAAAAAATACAGCACTATAGCATTAAATATCCATAACTTTAAAAATATTAATGATTTATTTGGCAAGGTGCAGGGTGATAATGTACTTTGTTTTATTAAAAGAATAATAGAAAACAGCCTGAAAGAAGGGGAATTCTTTTGCCGAAGCTCTGCTGATACATTTTTTATTGTGCTTTTGGATACAGACGAAGAAGAAATAAGCAAAAGACTTAATAAAATTATTACCGTAGTAAAAGAAGCTTCAGTTATGTATGGAAACTACAGCTATGAGCTTTCGCTGTATTCAGGTGTTGCTGTTTTGGGTGACAGGGAAAAGGCATTATTGGCTTTACAAAGTATAAAAAATGCACACCAAAACATTATTGCTTTTTATAATAAAGAGCTGCACAACGAAATAAGACAAAAAAACAGTATTGAAAGCAATATGCATTTAGCTCTTAAAAATAAAGAGTTTAAACTGTTTTTGCAGCCGAAATTTAATCTTAAAAATGATGATTTAATAGGTGCTGAAGCTCTTGTAAGGTGGCAAAACCCTGATGGCTCATACAGGTTCCCTAATGAGTTTATACCGCTTTTTGAAAGCAACGGGTTTTGTTTGAAACTCGATATGTATATGATAGAAGAAGTGTGCAAACAAATAAGAAGCTGGATTGATTCCGGTGTTGAACCAATACCTATATCAGTTAATCAGTCGAAGCTTTTGTTTTCAGACAGGAATTACCCGAATAATTTAGAGAAAATAATAAATAAATATAATGTTCCGGCCTCATTAATTATTTTGGAGATTCTGGAAGGCGTTGCAGCTAATGATATGGATTTTCTTAATCAGCAGATAGAAACTTTGCATAAAAAGGGATTTAAAGTTTCAATGGACGATTTTGGCAGCGGATATTCTTCTCTTAACATGCTTTATCAGTTAAAGATAGATGAACTAAAGCTTGACAGAGGTTTTTTACGTAAAGTTTCTCAGGACAACAATGAAAGACGCCAGATTATATTGGAACAAATAATAAGCTTTGCAAAAAATCTTGGCATAGATACAGTGGCTGAAGGTGTTGAAACAAAAGAAGACAGAGATAATTTATCAGCTTTAGGCTGTGATTATGGTCAGGGATATTTTTATGAAAAACCTATTAATGCAAAGGACTTCAGTATTAAATATATGTCTTAAATAAATTAGCATAATAAACAAAAAATCACTCTTTTGTTAATCAGTAAAACTGAAAGAACAAAAGGGTGATTTTTTATGTGGTTATTTATATTATTATGTGGTTATTTTTTGGCATTTTTTGATTTATAAGCATTTTTATACAAGTTGGTTAGAAATGTATATAGGTTATAATATTAAGCTAATTACTTTAAAAAATTAATTTGCAACATACATTTGTTTGTATGGGTTTTTACTGTCAGGAGTAATAATTGTGTATGGAGAATTTAATATCTCTTTTGCATCATATCCGAAAATATTACAGAATTTAGTTATTTCAGGTTCTATTTGTTTTAATTCGCTTTCATCAGCAGTTTTTACACATACATTACCAGGAAATACTATATCTTCTGCATTACCACGAAGAAACATTTTGCCGCCATGCATACCAGTGCATGGAAAGTTTCCTACAATTTTTTTGCCGTTGCTGTTAATTCCCAGCACAATTATAGTGCCTCCGGCTTGATATTCCGCAAGAAAGCTTCCGGCTGTTCCACCTATAATCATAACAGGAACTTTGGTTTTATATTCTTTCATGTGTATACCGGCACGGTAACCGGCATTGCCTTTAATATAGATTTTTCCGCCTCTCATTGCATAACCGGCAGCATCGCCTATACTGCCGTGAACAATTATTGTTCCTTCATTCATTGTATCGCCTACGGCATCCTGAGCGTTTGAATTTAATGTGATATTGGCACCGTTAAGATAAGCACCAAGGGCATTACCGGCAATACCGTCTATAACTATGTTTTTATCATTCATGCCGGAACCTATAAATCTTTGACCACAGCAGCCGATTATATGACATTCATTTCCACATTCACGAATTTTTTGATTTAATGTTTTAAAGTCCATGTTTTCTGCATTTATAAGCATTTATAAATTCACACCTCCAAGCATTTTTATACATCCACTGAAAAGAGGGTTGATTGCTGTTTATTTAAGATTAAAAGTATACCTTATAAACAACAGCGGATTTAAAAATACAGTAATATTAATTTTTTATTCTCCGGCATGGGAAATACCAAGGATTTCAAGTTCTTTAGCCGTAAGGCCAATTCCTCTAAGCATTAAACGGTTTCCTCTAAGTGCTTCAACAGAGTTTATACCCATACCACCCATAATTTCTTTAATTTCGTGGTTCCAAGCGTTCATTAAATTAACAAGACGCTGACTGCCTATTTCAGGTGAAAGCCTTTCTACAAGCTCCGGCTTTTGTGTTGCTATACCCCAGTTGCAGTTTCCGCTCTGGCAAGTTCTGCATAAATGACAGCCAAGAGCTAACAAAGCAGCTGTAGCTACATAACATGCATCGGCACCAAGGGCAATAGCCTTTACTACATCGGCAGAGCTTCTAATACTTCCGCCTACTACAAGTGAAACATTGTTTCTTATTCCTTCATCACGAAGACGTTTATCAACAGCGGCTAATGCCAATTCAATAGGTATACCTACATTATCTCTTATTCTTGTAGGTGCAGCACCTGTACCGCCACGGAAACCGTCAATAGCTATTATGTCGGCACCGCTTCTTGCAATACCGCTTGCTATGGCAGCAATATTATGTACAGCTGCTACCTTTACTATAATAGGTTTTTTATACTCTGTAGCCTCTTTTAAAGAAAATACTAACTGCCTGAGGTCTTCAATAGAATATATATCATGATGTGGAGCAGGTGAAATGGCATCTGAGCCTTCAGGAATCATACGTGTTCTTGATACATCGCCTACTATTTTTGAGCCAGGAAGATGACCGCCTATACCTGGTTTTGCACCTTGGCCCATTTTAATTTCAATAGCGGCACCTACTTCTAAGTAGTCTTTATAAACTCCAAATCGTCCTGATGCAACCTGAACAATAGTATTGTCACCAAATACATAAAAATCTTCATGAAGTCCGCCTTCACCTGTATTGTAAAGTATACCAAGCTCCTGAGCGGCACAGGCTAAAGCTTTATGTGCATTATAGCTTATGGAGCCGTAACTCATAGCAGAAAACATTACAGGCATTGAAAGCTCAATCTGAGGCTCTAATTTACAGATGATTTTTCCGTTTTCATCTTTTTCAATGTGGCTAGGCTTTTTACCAAGGAAAACCTTAGTTTCCATAGGTTCTCTAAGAGGGTCTATAGGCGGGTTTGTAACCTGTGACGCATTTATTAAGATTTTATCCCAATAAACCGGCATGGGTTTTGGATTACCCATAGATGACAAAAGCACACCGCCGCTGTTTGCCTGTTTATATATCTCGTTTATGGTATCGTTTGTCCAGTTGGAGTTTTCATGCAGTTTACAGTCGGTTTTAATGATTTTAAGTGCACGAGTAGGACAAAATGCAACACACCTCTGGCAGTTGACACACTTTGTTTCGTCGGCTTTCATTATGTTATGCTCTTTATCATAAATATGTACTCCGTTTGAACATTGGTTTTCACAAATCCTGCAAACGGTACATCTATCGTTATTTCTTATAACCTCATAATCAGGATATATGAATTCTATTCCCATTAGATTGCACCATCCTTTACTTTAACAATAACGGCTTCTCCACCGGAAGGAGCATATATGTTTTCGGCATTAGGCTCCATAACACGTATAGCTGTCTCTTCGCTGGCAATAAATACCTTGTCGTCTTTTTCTCCAACTACCATAGAACGGAGTTTTAAGCGGTCGTTTAATGCCATTAATCCGCCGTTAAAGCCAAAAACAATAGAAAACGGTCCGGTAATTAAAAGGCTTGAAAATACAGTACGCAGGAATTTAAGGCGTTCTTTTTCTTCTTCGTCTTTTATAGATGCAATAGTGCTCCAGAAAGGCGCTGCAATTACATTAGCTGCATCTTTAAGAGATAACTTCTGTCTTCTGATAAGGTAATCCATAATATAAGTTATTACCTCAGTATCTGTCTGTAATGTGCATTTATAACCGAACATCTCTATAAACCGGCGGTTGGCGTCGTAAGATGAGATTTCGCCATTATGTACTACTGAATAATCAAGAAGTGTAAAAGGATGAGCACCGCCCCACCAGCCAGGTGTATTTGTCGGGTACCTGCCGTGAGCAGTCCAGCAATAGCCTTTGTATTCTTCAAGTCTGTAGAATACACCTACATCTTCAGGATAACCTACAGCCTTAAAAGCACCCATGTTTTTTCCGCTTGAAAAAATATAACAGCCCGGCATTTCAGAATTGATTTTCATAACGGTACGTGCAACAAACTCGTTTTCATCAATCTGATATGATGCAAGCATTGACCTTAAAGGTGTAACAAAATATCTCCAAATTATAGGTTCGTCGGTAATAGAAGGGATTTTTCTTGTCGGTATTATTTCGGATTTTATAATCTCAAATCTGTCTTTTAAGAAAACTTCGCAGTTTTTTCGACAGCTTCTATCATTAAAAAACATGTGGAAAGCATAAAAATCTTTATAATCCGGATAAATTCCATAGGCTGTAAAACCGCCGCCAAGACCATTGGAACGGTCGTGCATAGGCTTCATTGCTTCTATAATTTTTTCGCCTGTCATTTTTTTGCCTTCTTTTGAAATAACGGCAGCAATGGCACAGCCGGATGGAATACGTATTTGACCTTCTATATTCATATTAAACGTTCCTTTCATACATATATTCCATTAAACAAAAAAGACGTTCATTTTGAAACAGACATAATTTGCTTCAAAATGAACGCCTTTGTTCATGTTGGTTGAATTGTATAGCAAATTTATTGTTTTGTCAATGGAAAATGATATTTTTATTTATTGCTCGAATAAAAAAACAAAAAATAGGTATTGACAAAATTTGATTTTGGGCGTACAATCCGTTGCATGAAGGCAAAGACGCTGATAATGTTTAAGGCATTAAGTATCTTTGCCACTTTTTATTCCACAGTTAAATTAACGGAGTGAAGAATAGTTATAATCAGCTTAGTAAAAGCATAAATATTGTTTAAGCTTATTGATTAAGCACATAGAGCTCTAAAAAATGCTTTTAAGCAGAAAGTTTTAAAATTTTATTTAATACGTTTATAAAGGCAAAGGCGTCTTTGATGATTTATACATTTAGGACACCTTTGCCTTTAATTTTTGGAAAGGATTGATTAAGTATGAAAACAGTACCGGAATATTTTGGCTGCAAAGTTTTTGATGACAGGGTTATGAAAGCCAGCTTGCCTTCTAAGGTTTACAATTCATTAAAAAAGACCATTGATGAAGGTCAGAATTTAGACATCAGTTTAGCAAATGCTGTGGCAACTGCCATGAAGGATTGGGCAGTTAAAAACGGCGCTACACATTATACACACTGGTTCCAGCCTCTTACAGGCATTACAGCTGAAAAACATGACAGCTTTATTACACCTTCACCTGATGGCGGAGTAATTATGGAATTTTCCGGCAAGGAACTTATAAAGGGTGAGCCTGACGCTTCATCATTCCCTTCCGGCGGACTTAGAGCAACATTTGAAGCTCGTGGTTATACAGCTTGGGACCCAACATCTTATGCTTTTATTAAAGACAAAACATTATGTATACCTACAGCTTTCTGCTCATACGGCGGAGAAGCACTTGATAAGAAGACACCGCTCCTTCGTTCTATGGAAGCTCTTAATAAACAGGCAATGAGGATATTAAAATTATTCGGCAACGACAATGTTAAATGCGTTAGAACATCTGTCGGACCTGAGCAGGAATATTTCCTTATTGACAAAGAGATGTATAATAAAAGACAAGACCTTATATTTACAGGCAGAACTCTTTTTGGCGCTAAATCACCTAAAGGCCAGGAAATGGACGACCATTACTTTGGTGTTATTAAGCCAAGAGTTGCAGAATATATGGAAGATCTCAATAAAGAGCTCTGGAAACTTGGTATTTTAGCTAAAACACAGCATAATGAAGTTGCTCCTGCTCAGCATGAGTTGGCACCTATATACACAACTACTAATATAGCTACAGACCATAACCAGCTTACTATGGAAATTATGCAGAAAGTAGCTGCCCGTCATGGTATGGTTTGCCTTCTTCATGAAAAACCTTTTGCAGGCGTTAACGGAAGCGGAAAACACAATAACTGGTCAATTTCAACTGATACAGGTGTTAACCTTCTTTCTCCTGGTGAAACACCTTATGAAAATGCACAGTTCCTTCTTTTCCTCTGTGCAGTTATTAAGGCTGTTGATGATTATCAGGATTTACTTAGAATTTCTGTTGCCACAGCCGGCAACGACCACAGATTAGGCGCTAATGAGGCACCACCTGCAGTTGTTTCAATGTTCCTTGGCGATGAGCTTAACTCAGTACTTGAGGCTATTGAAACAGGAGCTGAATATAATGCATCTGAAAAAACACAGATGAAGCTTGGTGTTAATGTACTTCCAAGATTTACAAGAGATACAACAGACAGAAACCGTACATCACCTTTTGCATTTACAGGCAATAAGTTTGAGTTTAGAATGCTTGGTTCATCAAACAGTATAGCATGTGCTAATATTATGCTTAATGCTGCAGTTGCTGAGTCTCTTAAAGTTTATGCTGATCGTTTGGAAAAAGCTGAAGACTTTGAAACAGCTCTTCATGAGATGATAAGAAAGACAATTAAAGACCACAAACGTATTATATTTAACGGCAACGGCTATGATGATGCATGGATTAAGGAAGCAACTGAAAAGAGAGGCCTTCTTAATTACCGTACAACAGCCGACTGCATACCTCACTTATTAGACAAGAAAAATGTTGATTTGCTTACATCACATAAAATTATGTCAGAAGCAGAAATTAACTCTCGTTGTGAAATAACTCTTGATAACTACTGCAAAACAATAGTTATAGAGGCTAATACAATGGTTAATATGGCAAGATGTGAGATTGCACCGGCAGTAGAGGAATATATAACTGATATGGCAAAAACTGCTTCTCTTAAGAAGTCAATTGACAGCAATATTTCAGTTTCTTACGAAAGCAATTTGGTAAAGAAACTTTCTGATATTATGGAAAGCATTTACAAATACACAGATGAGCTTGAAAATGAAACTAACAGCATAAGCTCAATTGATAATGTAATTGATGAATCTGCTGCAATTCGTGATACATTACTTGCTACAATGGATAATTTAAGAGCTGTTTGTGACGAAGCGGAAACTTTAACTGCTAAGAAATACTGGCCATTCCCTACATACGGCGAACTGCTCTTTAGCGTTAAATAAAAAAAATAATTGTTTTTTGTAAGCAGTTTCCCTATAATATGTATGTGTGTGTTTAATTTTATATATTATTTTTATGGTTTAAGTAATACTTACAAAAGATAAATTTACGGAAGCACTACAAAAAACTTTATTATTATTAGGTAAAACCATGACTTATAGTTATGGTTTTACCGTTTATTTGATTATAAGAGGTGTAAATATGAGTATTCATGAGGAATGCGGAGTTTTTGGCGTAATTTCGCCGGATGAGTGTGATATTTCACAAATAATATATTTCGGGCTTTATGCTCTGCAGCACAGAGGTCAGGAAAGCTGCGGTATTGTAGTAAATGACGACGGAGTATTTGCAGAACATAAGGACTTGGGCCTTGTGGGAGAAGTATTTCAAAAAAATATACTCTCAGAAATGCCTAAAGGCAAAATCGGTGTAGGCCATGTAAGATATGGTACAACAGGTGGAAACAACAGAAATAATTGTCAGCCTATTGTAGTTAATCATCAAAAAGGCCGAATGGCTATTTCACATAATGGTAATTTAACTAATGCTGCCGAGCTTAGAAATGAATTGGAGTTATCGGGAGCTATTTTCCATTCAACAAGCGATACTGAAACTATAGCTTATATTGTAACAAAAGAACGCCTTCATTCAAAATCAATAGAAGAAGCTGTAAGCAAGGCAATGAATATTTTAGAAGGAGCTTATTCTTTAATTCTTATGTCGCCTCAAAAGCTTATTTGTGCAAGAGACCCTTACGGCTTTAGACCGCTTTGTTATGGAAAAACACAGGACAACATGTATGTAATTGCCTCTGAAAGTACTGCTTTGCAGGCTGTAGGTGCCGAGTTTATACGTGATATTGAGCCGGGTGAAATAGTAGTTTTTGACGTAAATGATTTAAGCAAGATAGTATCTTACAAGGAACACTGTAATTTAAAGCCAAAACACCTTTGTTCTTTTGAATATATATATTTTGCACGTCCTGATTCTGTTATTGATGGTATTTCAGTACATGCAGCACGTATTAAAGCAGGCGAGATACTTGCAAAATGCCATCCGGCAGATGCCGACATTGTTATTGGTGTGCCGGATTCCGGACTGGATGCTGCTATTGGCTACAGCCGTGCTTCAGGAATACCATACACTAACGGATTAATAAAAAATAAATATATAGGCAGAACATTTATATCTCCGGAACAGTCCAGCAGATTAAACCAAGTTAAACTTAAGTTAAGTGCTGTTAAGGATGAAGTCTGCGGCAAAAGAGTTATACTTGTTGATGACTCAATAGTTCGTGGCACCACAAGCAGGCATTTAGTTAAGATACTGCGTGAAGCCGGAGCTACTGAAATACACATGAGAATTTCGGCACCGCCGTTTTTACATCCGTGCTATTACGGAACAGACATTGACTCTGAAGAAAATCTTATTGCGTGTAAGTATTCAGTTGAAGAAACAGCAAAAATTATAGGTGTGGATTCCCTTGGATATTTGCCTGTTGAAGAATTGAAAAACATGATTGGAAATTCACAATACTGCAGTGCATGCTTCAGCGGAGATTATCCGACACCTATTCCAAAAGATACAAGAAAAGACAGATTTGAACAAAAGCTTTCTGATAAGAAAAATGCTAATTAAACAGTATTTAGTAAGCTTTTTGATTTGAATATATTTTTCAGGAGGGGTTTATATGCATTTTACAAAGATGCATGGTCTTGGCAACGACTATTTATATTATTATGGTGAGCTTGAAAAACCTGAGTATTGGTCAATAAAATTATCTGACAGGCACTTTGGTATAGGCTCTGACGGAGTAATAACTATTTCTCATTCAGATATTGCCGATTTTAAAATGCGTATATTTAATGCTGACGGAAGCGAAGCTATGATGTGTGGAAACGGTATACGATGTGTTGGCAAATATGTATATGATAAAGGATATACTGATAAAAAAGAACTTGCTATTGAAACTTTGTCAGGAATAAAATACTTAACATTAAAAACAGAAAACAACAAAGTTAAGGAAGTAACTGTTGATATGGGAAAATGTATTGTATACGAACCAACGGTGCTTCATATTTCTTATGGCGATGTTAAAGTAATTCCTGTTAATATGGGCAATCCTCATGCAGTTACTTTTGTTGAAAAGGCAGAGGAAGCTCCACTTTTAACTTACGGTAAAGAGATAGAGCATAATTCATATTTTAAAGACGGAGTTAATGCTGAGTTTGTACAGGTTATAGACCGAAACACATTAAGAATGCGTGTTTGGGAAAGAGGCAGCGGTGTTACAATGGCCTGCGGAACAGGAGCTTGTGCCAGTGTAGCTGCATCCATTGAATCGGGATTTTGTGATAAAAACTCTGATGTTAAGGTATGCTTAGACGGAGGAGATTTAACAATAAAAATTCTTACGGATAATACTGTTATGATGACAGGTCCGGCAGAAACTGTTTGTGAATGTGAGGTTGAAGAACAATGATACCAAATACCAATTACGGTAAACTTAAAGACAGCTATTTATTTTCTGAAGTAGCAAGGAGAGTGGCTGAATATTCAAAGGCACACCCAGAAAAGGAAATTATTAAAATGGGTATAGGCGATGTAACACTGCCTTTATGCACAGCTGTTGTTGAGGCTATGAAAAAAGCTGCTGAAGATATGGGAAAAGCAGAAACTTTCCACGGTTACGGCCCGGAACAGGGTTATGATTTTTTAAGAGAGAAAATCAAAGCTTATTATGCTGAAAACAATGTTGAGCTTGATTTGAACGAAATATTTATTTCTGACGGTGCTAAAAGCGACCTTGGAAATATTTTGGATATTTTAGGTAAAGACAACACAGTGCTTATTCCTGACCCTGTTTATCCTGTTTATGTAGATACAAACGTTATGGACGGCAGAAATATAATTTATGCCGATGCTAACGAAAGCAATGGATTTTTACCTATGCCGGATGAGAAAGTAAAGGCTGACATTATATATATTTGTTCTCCAAACAATCCAACAGTAGATGTATATAATATAGAACAGCTTAAAGAATGGGTTGATTATGCTACAGCTAATAATTCTTTAATTTTATTCGACTCAGCTTATGAATCTTTTGTTGCTGATAAGAGCCTTCCAAGAAGTATTTTTGAGGTGGAAGGCGCTAAAAAGTGTGCTATAGAATTCTGCTCACTTTCTAAAACAGCCGGCTTTACAGGTACAAGATGCGGTTATACTGTAGTTTCTAATGAGCTTGTATATGACGGAATGAAGTTAAATAAGCTTTGGCTCAGAAGACAGACAACAAAGTTTAACGGTGTTTCTTACATTGTTCAAAAGGCTGCTGAAGCTGTTTTCACACCTGAAGGCAGAAAACAGATAGCAGAAAATATTATGTATTATCGTGAAAATGCCAGAATTATTACAAATACCCTTGGGGAAATCGGTATTCAGTATTACGGCGGCATAAATTCACCATACATCTGGCTTAAATGCCCTGATGACATGGATTCTTGGGCATTCTTTGATAAACTTCTTACTACAGCAGGCGTTATAGGTACTCCTGGTGCCGGATTTGGCAAAAATGGCGAAAAATACTTTAGACTCACTGCTTTTTCAAGCAAAGAAAACACTCAAAAAGCTATGTTGAAATTTAAAGAGTTGTTTTCTGCTAAATAAAAATTGATTTAACGAATAGTTAATCTAAAAATTAATTAAATTCAATGATTTTTGACGGCTTTTAAGTCGTTTTTGACTTAAGCCGTCAAAGAAACATTGATTAAGGCACTTCATTTGAATTGTATTAAATTTATTCTTTCCTGTTTTTATTTATAGTTTTGTCAGTAATTGTTCTGTTGTGTTTGCATAGATAATTGCACATTTATCATAAGTATAATATATATAACTAACTGTTAATGTATTTATTCCCAATCATCATTTTATTTTACATAGAAAATTCAAAACAAATGGGATTATTATTATTAAATATTTTGTTCACCTCCTGTATTGTCATCAATGTGGCTTTATAATCTTTAATAAAGCAAAATGCTTGTATAAAATTAATTATTGAACTGTGACACTATTATCTAATCATATTATAAGTATTTCTAATTTTTTTTCTGACATAATTCTTATGCATTTTCCTTATAAAATTTAAACTTTTATATTTGAAGTTTTAAAAAATCTCTATTTAGTGCTATTAAATAAACATTTTTTTCGGAAATATGCTTTTATTTAATAGGTAGAAATAATCGTCTGCATATTATCATTTTTAATAAGTTATAAGTTTATAAACTGATAA
>CALWSS010000077.1 GCA_944384255.1 uncultured Clostridia bacterium | reverse complement strand
ATTTAAAGTTTTATATATTTTTCAGTATAAATTAAAACTCCATTTTTTCTTTAAGATAGTTTTCAAGCTCATCAATTTTAATTCTTATCTGTTCCATAGTATCTCTGTCACGGACAGTAACTGAATTGTCTGTTTCAGTGTCAAAATCTACTGTAATGCAGTAAGGTGTACCGATTTCGTCCTGTCTTCTGTATCTCTTACCAATGCTTCCTGCATCATCATATTCCACATTAAAGTTTTTAGAAAGATTCATATAAATCTCATCTGCTTTTTCTGAGAGCTTTTTGCTAAGTGGAAGAACAGCAGCCTTAACAGGAGCAAGTGCCGGGTGAAGATGAAGAACTGTTCTTATGTCCTCTTTTCCGTCTTTACCACTTACAACTTCCTCATCATAAGCATCACAAAGGAATGCAAGTGTTACACGGTCTGCACCTAAAGAAGGCTCTATGCAGTAAGGAATGTATTTTTCGTTCTTCTCCTGGTCGAAGTATGATAAATCCTCACCGGAAAATTCCTGATGCTGTTTAAGGTCGAAGTCTGTTCTGTCGGCAATGCCCCAAAGCTCACCCCAGCCAAATGGGAAAAGATATTCAATATCTGTTGTAGCTTTGCTGTAATGGCTTAATTCTTCAGGGCTATGGTCACGAACACGTGTGTTTTCTTCTGTCATGCCAAGTTTTTTAAGGAAATCAATAGCATACTGTTTCCAATATTTAAACCATTCAAGGTCTGTTCCAGGCTCACAGAAAAATTCCAGCTCCATCTGCTCAAACTCTCTTGTACGGAAAGTAAAGTTACCAGGTGTAATTTCGTTTCTGAAAGATTTACCTACCTGGCCAATGCCAAAAGGAATTTTCTTTCTTGTAGTTCTCTGTACGTTCTTAAAGTTAACAAATATACCCTGTGCAGTTTCCGGTCTTAAATAAACAACGTTTTTGCTGTCTTCTGTTACACCCTGGAAAGTTTTAAACATAAGGTTAAACTGTCTTATATCTGTAAAGTTATGTCCACCGCAAGATGGGCAGGCAATATTATTTTCTTTTATAAACTCTACCATTTTTTCATTTGACCAGCCGTCGGCAACTTCACCTCTATGACCGTGTGTATCAAGGTATTCTTCTATAATCTTATCAGCACGGAATCTCTCGTGGCAGTCTTTGCAGTCCATAAGAGGGTCACTGAAACCGCCTACATGTCCTGAAGCCACCCATGTCTGAGGGTTCATAAGTATGGCACAGTCAACACCTACATTATATCTGCTCTCCTGAACAAACTTTTTCCACCAAGCTTTTTTAACATTGTTTTTAAGCTCTACACCTAATGGGCCGTAATCCCAAGTATTGGCAAGTCCACCGTAAATTTCACTGCCCGGATAAACAAAACCTCTTGCTTTTGCCAAAGAAACTATTTTTTCCATAGTTTTTTCAACTGCCATTTAAAATTCCTCCTTAAAATTAAACAAATAAAAAACCTTTCTCCCCTACTTAAAATAAGTAAGGGACGAAAGGTCTAATCTTCCGCGGTTCCACCCTTTTTGGCATTTTGTAATTTATTCTAACACTATGCCCTCTTTAATATAACTGCTCCAAAGCGCCTTCACAGTAAAAAGACATTCCCTTACACCTGCCGGAAACTCTCTAAAGACTTTTTTATCTGTTACTATTCTTTTTCATAGCAGAACCTTATTAATTTATTAATCAATCTACCAAATTAAAGCAGTTTTGTCAAGCCGCCTGAACAAAATATTTATTGTGCCATACAAGGAACATATAAATAGTCCAAATTTTACGGCTGTTGTCAGCTTTCCCTTCTTTATGGTCAATAAGGAACTTCATAATTTCATCTGTCTTAAAGAATTCCTTAGCCTCATCACTTTCAAAAGCCTTTTTAACAATGTTAAAATACTTGTCCTCTTTAAGCCAAATTCTTATAGGCACAGGGAAACCAAGTTTTTTCTTTTCGGCAACCATATTAGGTAAGTATCTGTTTGCAGCATGACGCATAGCAACCTTTGTATTTTCTTTTGTAACTTTGTACTTTTTCGGTATGTGTCTTGCAGCCTCAAATACTTTTTTGTCAAGGAATGGCACACGAACCTCAAGAGAATGAGCCATACTCATTTTATCGGCTTTTAAAAGAATATCTCCTATAAGCCAAAGGTTAAGGTCTATAAACTGCATTCTTGTAACATCGTCTTTGCCTTTAACTTTGTCATAAAACGGCTTTGTAATTGACTGAGGAGTATATTTTCCGCTGACTTTTTTAAGTATTTTATTTCTTTCAGCAACAGAAAACATATTTGCATTGCCTATAAATCTTTCTTCAAGGTCTTTGCTTGCTCTTATAATATAGTTTTTGCCTTTAAATTTAAAAGGAATAGCCTTTACAACGCCGGCAGCTGCCTTTCTTAAAGGCTTCGGAATCCATGCCACAGGCTTAAGAGCATCTGGCTCTTTGTAAATATTGTACCCACCAAAAAACTCATCTGCACCCTCGCCCGAAAGAGCTACTTTAACATGCTTAGCTGCTGTCTGGCTTACAAAATAAAGTGCAATAGCTGCCGGGTCAGCCAAAGGCTCGTCCATCTGATACTGTACTTTAGGTATTACATCCCAATATTCATCCTTAGATATTAACTTGCTGTAGTTGTCAATTTTAATTTTTTCTGAAAGCTTCTTAGCATAATCAATTTCGTTGTACTTTTCATAATCAAAGCCTACAGTAAATGTTTTGTCCCCTTTAAAGCATGCTGCAACATAGCTGGAGTCTACACCGCTTGAAAGGAATGAGCCAACCTCAACATCGCTTATTTTGTGTGCCTTAATTGAATCCTGCATTGCATTATCAATAATGTCAACTGTTTCATTGAAAGTTTTATCTTTTCCGGCATCATCAAACATAGGATCCCAGTAACGCTTAATATCCATTTTGCCGTCTTTAAATGTAAAGCAGTGAGAAGGCATAAGCTTAAATATGCCTTTAAACATTGTTTCAGGCAAAACCGAATACTGGAAAGAAAGGTAGTTTTCAAGGGCATCCCTGTTTACTTCTCTTTTAACACCTGGATATTCAAGTATGCTTTTAATTTCTGAAGCAAAAACAAGGTTTCCATTTACTATTGTATAATAAAACGGCTTAATACCGAAAAAGTCTCTTGCTCCGAAAAGCTCTTTTTTGTTTGAATCCCAAATAACAAAAGCAAACATGCCTCTTAATTTGTTAAGCATGTCCTTGCCGTATTCCTCATAGCCATGAATTAAAACTTCTGTATCGGAATTATTTTTAAAAACATGTCCCTTTTTAATAAGCTCATCTTTAAGTTCCTGATAGTTGTAAATTTCACCGTTAAATGTAATTACAATGCTGTCATCTTCGTTGTACATAGGCTGTGAAC
>CALWSS010000076.1 GCA_944384255.1 uncultured Clostridia bacterium | reverse complement strand
TTTTTAACAGGCTTATAAAGGGAGGACTTAAAAAGTGAATATTTTTATTGAAATTTTAAAAGCCATATTTTTAGGCATAGTAGAAGGCATTACGGAATGGCTGCCTATAAGCAGTACAGGACACATGCTCCTTGTAGACGAGTTTTTAACTCTTAACATGAGCGACTCTTTTAAAGAAATGTTTTTTGTTGTTATACAGCTTGGCGCCATACTGGCAGTAGTTGTTATATTTTGGAAAAAGATGATGCCTTTTCAGTTTAAAGACAAATCAAAGCCGGTAATTAAAAGGGATATATTTTCTTTATGGATGAAAGTTGTTGTAGCCTGCATACCGGGAGCCGTTGTAACCCTTTTATTTGACGATTATATTGAAGCCCATCTTCATACAGCTATTGTAATAGCTCTTGCCCTTATTATTTACGGTATTGCATTTATTGTAATTGAACAGTGGAACAAACGCCGTGTTCCAACAACAAAAACACTTAACGATATTACATACAAAACGGCTTTTATAATAGGCCTCTTTCAGGTGCTTTCAATTATACCGGGTACATCACGTTCCGGCTCTACAATAGTTGGTTCACTTATTATAGGTGTATCAAGGGTTGCTGCTGCTGAATTTACATTCTTTTTGGCTGTACCTGTTATGTTTGGTTTAAGTGCCATTAAAATATTAAAGTTCGGCCTTTCTTTTACAGCCCCTGAGCTTATTATACTCTTTGCAGGCACACTGGTGGCATTTATAGTTTCGTTATTTATAATAAAATTCCTTATGGGATATGTAAAAAAGCATGACTTTAAAGTATTCGGAATATATAGGATAATATTAGGTATAATTGTGCTTATTTTACTGCATTAAACAGTTTATTAAGGCCTTAAAACAGGGCCTTATTTTTAATTTTGAAAGTAAATTATGGAAATTTATTGACAAAATCATATAAATAATATATATTAGAAATAGAATAATTCTAAAACGAGTGATGAATATGAGATACGAAAATTTTATATTAGACATAATAAATAATTCAAACGAACACATGACTGCCGAGCAGATATTTTTTGCATTAAAAAAGACTTATCCGTCTGTAGTTTTGGCTACAGTTTACAACAATCTGAATAATCTTTACAAGCTTGGAAAAATAAGAAAAATCAGTATAGAAGGTTGTCCAGACCGTTATGATAAAACAGTACGTCACGACCATTTGATTTGCCGCTGCTGTGGAAAGCTATCTGATATTTATTTAGATGATATTACATCAGAGCTTGAAAAACAGACAGGCTTTCCTATTGACGGATACGATTTAAAAGTGCAGTATATATGTCCACAATGCCGCTGTAAACAAGCGGATAATTAAATAAAAATTGAGCTGACAGCTCATAAACTAAAAAAGGAGGCGTATATAATGAGAAGTATTACTAAGTTAGACTTACAGTATGCACACAGATTTTACGGTTTTAAAGGTGAAGCACAGTATCTTCACGGGCATACAGGTGTTTTAACCATTGAGGTTGAAGATACCATTGAGCCTGGAGTTAACATGGTATTTCCTTGCAATGAAATTCAAAAAACCGCTTGGTCGCTGCTTAAGAATTTTGACCATGCTCTCATATTAAGAGAAGACGACCCTCTTCTTCCAGCTGTACTTAAAGTATACGAAGAACAGGGAATTCTTAACGGAGCGCCTCAAAACCAGATGAAGGGCCCGGCTTTCAAAACAGAATTGGCTACAGCTTATCCTGACTGCCGTTTAGTAGTAACAAAAGAAACCATGACAGTTGAAGGTATGATAAAAATAGTCTATGACTTGCTTAAAGACAAGCTTAATATTGCTAAAATCACTTTTACAAGCGGTGTAAATGCTGCCAGTGCTGAATTTACTACAAAAAACAATATTGATCGCTGCCCTCTTTGCGGTATTGCATTAAACGAAAACGGTATATGCCCTAAATGCGGTTATAAAAAGCACTAAAATACATAGTTTAAAAATCCGGCATAGTTTTTATGCCGGATTTAATTTTTATAAGTTATAAATATTAACTAATTAAGTGAAATATATAAAAAATTCAAAAAAGCACTATATATATTAGAAGTATTGGGAAATGAATAGATTCAATATCTCAATAAGAAAAAAATCCAAAATATACTTCTATATTCAAACAGAATTATATTATCTGAATTTAAATATGTTATATTTTAAAACATATAAATCAATTAAAATTTAAACTATACTAAATTAAAATTCAGAATTAAAAATAAGTAAAATAAGCCTCAAACTTTACTTAAAAGTTTGAGGCTTTCAGCGTTCCCGAGGTGATTCGAACACCCGACCTACCGCTTAGGAGGCGGTCGCTCTATCCAGCTGAGCTACGGAAACTCACAGAATAAACCAACAGGTTTACCTTTATATTTTAGTCATTTAGGAGCAAAAAGTCAATATTATTTTAGTCCCCCTTTTAATTCTATATTTTAACTCTATATTACTTTGGTTTAACAGAAACATAGGGACTGTCTTTTAAATAAAACCGCCACATATAATCTGCACACTCCTGAGCATAATCTATATTTATTCTTTTTGAAACACCAACAAATTTTGAGTAGTCATTATCATCAGACAGAATAAAAAGCTCGTTTCCACATAAATCCATACCATAACAGTTTTTATCTATTTCCATGGCTTTACAGAGCTTTCCCGGGCCTGAACAAAGATTTTTGATATTTTCAGTATTTCTTATTTTCTTCATATAATCTATGCCTTCAAGCGGTTCCAAGGCACGTATAAGCACACACTCCGGCTCATTTTCCGGCGATGTTGTTACATTAAAACAGTAATACATACCATATATAAGGTAAACATATGCATAACCACCCTCTTTATACTGCACGGCTGTTCTGCCGTTTTTACCTTTATTATTATAAGAATGTGCTGCCTTATCAAAAGGTCCTCTATAGGCTTCTGTTTCAACTATTCTGCCTTTTAAAACTTTTCCGTTTATATTATGCACAAGTATTTTGCCTATAAGCTTTTCGGCTGTAACAAGAGCATTATTCAAATAAAAATCACGGTTTAATTTTTCCATTTTACACAAAATCCTCCGTAAAAATCAAATATATTTAATATTACAGCCAAAGCAGAATAAAAACAACAAAAAGGCACAGGTTTTACCTGTGCCCTAAAATTTTTAATATCAGAAATCAATAACAGCGCCTTTAGAAGCTGAAGATGCAACTTTTGAATAAAGTCTGAGGTAACCCTCTGGGATTTTCTTCTCTGGTCTCTTCCAGTGTTTAAGTCTTTCAGCAATTTCCTCATCGCTTACTTTAAGTTCAAGAATACCTTCATTTACGTTAAGGTAGATTTCATCGCCGTCCTGAACAATAGCAAGTGGGCCGCCGTCAGCAGCTTCTGGAGAAATATGTCCTACGAAGCAGCCGTTGTTTGTACCTGAGAAACGTCCGTCTGTAATAAGAGCTGTTGAAAGGTTAAGTCCCTGGCCGTAAAGGTATTTCATAGCTTTGTACATCTCTCTCATACCTGGGCCACCTTTAGGTCCTTCATATCTTACAACTACTACATGGCCTGGTTTAACTTTTCCTGCAAGAATAGCTTCTTCAGCGTCTTCCTCACAGTCGAAGCAGATAGCCTTACCTGTAAATTCATATAATGATGGGTCGAATGCACCTGGTTTTGTAATACCTGTATCAGGAGCAAGGTTACCTTTAAGTACAGCAATACCGCCTGTTGGAGCAAATGGGTTTTCTCTTGTTTTGATAAGGTCTGGGTTTTCAGGATAAATGAATTTAGCCTGGCTTAAAGCCTCACCAAGTGTGCAAGCGTTAACTGTCATAACTGATGTATCAATTAAATCGCCAAGATTCTGGAGAACTCTCTGCATACCACCTGCTTTATAGAAGTCTTCAAGTGACCAGTTAGAAGCAGGATAAATTCTTGCAAGCTGTGGAGTTGTTTTGTTAAGTTTACCGAACTCCTCTACAACGTTCCAATCTTTGATTCCGGCTTCCATAGCTATAGCTGGAAGGTGAAGACAAGCATTTGTTGAACCACAAACAGCCAATGTAGCTACAATAGCGTTTCTGATTGATGCTTTTGTAATAATATCTCTTGGTCTGATGTCTTTGAATGTAAGCTCTACGATCTTACGTCCTGTTTCATAAGCATATCTTAATCTGTCTGCATAAACAGCAGGTATAACAGCGCTTCCTGAAAGTGACATACCAAGAGCTTCTATAGCACAGCCCATTGTGTTAGCTGTACCGAAGAATGAACATGAACCACAGCCAGGGCAAGCAGCATCTACAAGTTTATCAACGTCTTCCTGTGTAATTTTACCAGCTGAAAGCATACCCATAGCCTCATCAGCAGCTGTACCGTCTGACTTTCTGCCGTCAAACTCAATACCGCCAAGCATAGGACCGCCGTTAATAAGTATAGCAGGTACATTAAGTCTTGCAGCAGCCATAATCATACCTGGAACAATTTTATCACATGATGCAAGAAGAACAACGGCATCAAGCTGATGAGCCTGAACCATAAGCTCTACTGAATCACAAATAATCTCTCTTGATGGAAGAATGTAGCTCATACCAACATGGCCCTGAGCAATACCGTCACAGCATGCCATTACACCAAATTCGCAAGCTGTACCGCCGGCAGCATAGATACCTCTTTTAACATACTCTGCAACCTGATTAAGATTGTAATGACCAGGAACAAGCTGATTCCAAGAATTAGCAATACCTATTCTAGGTTTTTTGTCTGAAAGCTCATCTTCTGAATAGCCCATTGCCTTAAAGTAGCCTTTGTAAGATAACTTCATTAAATCTGCACTGCGGAATTTTCCCATTTTATTTCCTCCTTTTAAAACCATAAAATACACACGTAGATTTTAAATTAACCAAAAAGGTTTTTACTTATATTATCAGCAGCTTCTTTTAATGCGGCTGCAACAACATCTAAATTCAATTTTTTAATTCTGAAAACCGGGCCGGTAAGGCTTATGGCGGAAATTATATTTCCATTTTTGTCAAATACAGGCACGGCAACACAGCTTATGCCGGTTTCATATTCCTCATTATCTACAGAATAGCCGTTTTTTCGTATTTCGTTAAGTTCAAAACGCATTTTATCAATATCGGTAATTGTATTTTCCGTTTTGGACTTAAGGCCTCTTTCAAGTATCTTTTCTGCTCTTTCTTCCGGCATAAAAGCAAGATAGCACTTGCCGACACCGGTGCAGTAAAGTTCTTTTTTAGTACCTATTCTTGTTTTCAGAACGATTGAGCTTGAGGATTCATTTTTTCCTATATAAACCACATATCCGTTTTCTTCAATAACACAAAGAGTCGTTTCCTGAAATTTGTCGGAAACAGCTTGAAGGCATTTATCAGCCACTCTGGCCAATATATCATTTGAGGAAACAGCGCTGCCCAAAGCAAGAACCTTATATCCAAGGTTATATTTTAGGGTTTCGCTATCCTGCATTAGATAGCCTAAATTTGAAAGAGTATTAATAAGGCCGAAAACCGTACTTTTACTTAATTCAAGAGCTAAAGAAATTTCTTTTACACTCATTTTTTTATTTGTTTCTTCAAAAAGCTCAAGTATGGCAAAAGCCCTCTCTAAAGACTGAATATTTTTTGTTTTTCCCATTTGATCAACTCGCTCATACGATAATATAGTATGCAGTTCCTGAATCCTTTTTAATTCTATCAAAAACAAATTTTTCTGTCAACAATATTGTTAAAATATTATCTTAGATATTATCATAAAAATATCTATGAAGTTGAACAATTTTTTAGTCATTTTGACACTGTACGTTAATTTAAGACAAATGTGTTTGTACTGAAACTGCAACGTGTTTACAGTATTATTATTTTACTCAATTTATTGTCAGATAAATGGGCTCAAGTTTATAAACAGCAGGTATTTTAAACATAAAACAGTGTATTTCTGCATGATTTAGACTTTTTTACCCTTTAATGCGTAAAAATTTTAACAAATATTTTAAAACTGAAAAATTAATTTCAAAATTTATTCATTCAGTTTAAAAAAACGCTTAAAACCGTAAAAATGGTTTAAGCGTTTTTATTTATGAATTAAAAAATTGAAATTTATTGATTAAAATGTATTAAATTTAAATAAAAATAACGTCTTAATCACAAAAGAGCAATTACAGACGGCACAAGGCCTATTATAAAACCAAGTACTCCGCCAAGATATGTAATTGCCGAAAGTTCTTTTTTTGCTATTGAAAGTATTATGCTTTCCAGATAGCCCATTTCAAACTCATTTATTCTTTTTTCCGCCATTTCGGAAATATTGAGCTTTGAAAAAAATCCTGAAGAAAAGTTATTAATTATATTTTTATATACTTCAACTGAAGTTTTTGAAATATCCTCATCATTTACTGAAAGCATTTCAAATACTTTGCTTAATTTCATATCAAACAATTTATTTAAAGTGTTTATGAACTTTTCTTTGTTTATAAATTTATCGGCATTGGTTAAAACGGAATAAACCGTATTATACACAAACTCTTTAATTTTTGAATTAAAGTTTTTATCTGCTTTGGATAGGATAATATTTAATGTTTTGTCGGAATTTTCCGATATATATTCTTTAACGGATTCATTAAACATATCTTGAAATGCATTATTTTTTAACTCTTCAAACATAAACATTACAATCTTATTAACTGTTTTTTCCCTCATCTGGCTTAAAATAATACTTGAAACGTCGCCTATGGTTTTTTCGGTAAAGTTTTCAACAGCCAAAGAAACTGCATTTTCTATTTCTCCCGAATTTTCAGGATTATTAAAATACTCAGTTATATCCGTTATTATTTTGCAGTATATATCATCAGAGTTAATGAACATGCCTAAAAACGGGCCTGCTATACTCTCAAGGGCAGACTTCAAATGTTTTTTCAAATTTTCCTCTATCTGAGGATTTTCCGTTAATGCCAAAAGAGCATTAATGGCATCAGGAACTTTTAAAACAATATAATCCTTTAACTCGCTTATTGAAGCAAACGACACTGCCTCCTTAATTGGACGCTGGTCTTTTTCAAGTCCAAGCAATAAATTCCACAGTGCTTTTTCAGTAAATGACTGCATTTTGCCGTTTTCCACTAAATCCCGGAAAACCAAATTAAATATATACTCCAAAAATCCCAAAATATTGTCAGCATTTAAACTTCCGGCTTTATTTTCAAGGGCATCATTTATTTTTAAGCATATATTATCTGACAATGAATTTATTGTCTGTTCGGATTTTATAAAATCTGTTATATGAAAATAAATATTTTCACTTAAATTATATTTAATACTCTCCCACTCTTTGCCCTTTAAAATCCTGCCTATGTCATTTATTGAATACTGTGAGCTTTTTAATTCCAATGCTTTTTCACTTGAGATATTATACATATAATCCGTCATTTTATGGGATAAAAGATACTCTTTTACAGTATCGTCAGTTAATATTTTTTCTCCCACTGCCTTACCTAATGCGGCGGCTATGCGTTCTTTTTCTTTTGGTATAAGTCCCGGAGTAAACGGCACTTTAAAAGGCCCTATTTTAACTTGATTATATGGTCTAAAAAGCATTTTTACTGCAACATAATTTGTAAAATACCCTATAACAGCTCCTGCAAAAGGGCTTATGGCTATGGATGCATCCAATTAAAACTCCTCCGTTAAAACAACACAAAACATATTTTCATTTTATAAATGACAAAAAACTGTCACAATATGAATATAAAACATTAAAAATTAAGCACGAAACTATTTGTAATAACAAATTATTCCGTGCCCGTAAATATACTAACGATACAATTGTTAAATATATTAATTTTCGTTATTTGCGTTTTCTTCCATTTCAACTTCATTAATTTTATAAAGAAGTGTCATAAGACTGTCGGTAAGATGTACGTTTTCAACTATTACATCATCCGGCATAGCTAAATCAACATGTGAAAAATTCCACAAGCCTTTAACACCCCAAGACGCCAAATCATTAGCTACTTTGCTTGCCTGTGAACGAGGCAAAGTAAGTATAGCAACATCTACTTTATTGTTTTTAACAAACTCTTCCATTTTATCAACATCGTAGACCTCAACGCCTCTTATTGTCATGCCTATAAGACGTGGGTTAACATCAAAAACGGCAGTAATTACAAAGCCCCGTTTTTCAAAATTTGTGTAATTAACAAGTGCCTGACCAATATTGCCTCCGCCGACTACTATTAAATTATAAACTCTGTCAAGACCCAATATTTTTTTAATTTCGTTATAAAGATATTCAACATTGTATCCGTATCCCTGCTGGCCGAATCCACCGAAATTATTTAAATCCTGCCTAATCTGGGAAGCGGTTATATTCATTTTTGTACTAAGTTCTTTTGATGAAATTCTTGTTATATCACTTTCAAGCAAATCGCCTAAGTATCTGTAGTATCTTGGCAGTCTGTTAATAACAGCGCTGGAAATTTTTCTCTCACTATTCATATTTTAACCACCCCTTGATTAGTAAGAGTATACCACCTAAGTTATTTTATTGTCAATGTTTAGTCTTTTATTTATCTATGAATTCTGGTATCATTGAAATAATACTTACATTATTATATATATTGTTAAAATATAATTAAAATAAAGAAAGGCAGTTAACTATGATATTATCAC
>CALWSS010000075.1 GCA_944384255.1 uncultured Clostridia bacterium | reverse complement strand
TCGTCTTTAAAAAATATGCTGGATATGAAGCCGTCTAAAAATGTTAAGTTAAAACTAAAAAAATTAACAAAGGAATCTTTTTAAAAAGAGCTTGTTTTTATTTACATTTTAGAGTTAAATGTCAGATTTTTGTCAGAAAGAAGTTATATTATAAAGCCGTAAAGCTGATTCCGGAAAACGGCTTATGTGCTATTAGGGTTATATTCTTGACAGGGAGATGAGGTTTAATGAGTAAATTTAAAGTACCGCATGTGTACGTAATTATAGCTATTATCATTATTTTTGCCGCTATACTTACATATATACTTCCGGCAGGTTCTTATGAAAGATATGTCGATGAGGCAACAGGCAGGACACTTGTTCAAGCAGGCTCATACGCTGTTATGGAAAGCACTCCGGTTTCGGTATTCGGCGTTTTGCAGGCAGTACCTAAAGGAATGCTCGAGGCTGCTTCCGTTATATTCATAGTATTTGTATTCGGCGGAGCATTCGGTATTATTAATGCTACAGGCGCTATAGAAAGCGGCATAGAAAGCTCTATAACAGTTTTAAGACACATGTCTTTAGTTCTTATACCGGCACTTATGATACTTTTTGGTATTATGGGTGGTTTCCTTGGAATGATTGACTGTCTTATAGTTTTTGTTCCGCTTTGTATAATGTTTTCACGAGCCTTGGGGTACGATGCCATGGTTGGTTTTGCAGCTCTGCAAGTTGGCAATATTGCCGGTTTTGCTTGTGGTCCTATGAATATGTGGAATACAGGCGTTGCTCAGGAAATAGCAGAACTTCCTATGTTTTCAGCTTTTGGTGTAAGAATGATTCTGTTCGTGCTTTTTGTTGGTGTTGGTATTATATATGTAATGAGATATGCTCTTAAAGTAAGAAAACATCCGGAGCTTAGTGTTGTTTACGACTTAGAGCTTAAACATAAAGGCGAAGAAGAAAACGCTAAAAAAGTAACAGGTGAGTTTACTACAAGAAAGAAAGTAGTTCTTGCTGTTGTAGTAGTAGGTTTTATAGGTCTTATAATAGGTGTTTTAAGAGGCTGGAGTGCCGGAACACAAATAAGCGGCTACCTTCTTGGTTTGGCTATAGTTGCCGGCTTTGTAAACGGCTTTAAACCTGATGAAATTGCAGACCATTTTGTTCAGGGTGCAAGAGATGTTGTAATGGGTGCCCTTGTAGTAGGTCTTGCAAGAGCCATACTTGTAATACTTACAGAGGGCAATATTATTGATACACTGCTTTTTGGTGCATCATCTGTACTTGGTAATTTCTCACCGGTTGTAGGTGTTGTGTTTATGTTCCTTTTCCAGTTCTGCTTTAACTTCGTTATTTATTCAGGCAGCGGCCAGGCAGCCACAACAATGCCGCTTATGGTGCCATTGTCAGATTTAATAGGTGTTACAAGGCAGTCAGCTGTTATAGCTTTCCAGCTTGGTGACGGACTTTCAAATGCTTTATGGCCAACAGCCGGACCTCTTATGGCAGGTCTTTCAATAGCCGAAATTTCTTACTCAAAATGGCTCAAATGGTTTATGCCGCTTATGGTTATACAGATAATAATGGCTTGTATAACAGTTGCAGTTTGTCAGTCAGTAGGTCTTGGTCCGTTCTAAGCGTTATAAGCGTTATAAGGGTTATAAATATAGGAGTGGTTGAAAAATGGACATTTTAAAAGAAACTGCGGTTTTTAAGGAAGAAACAATAGCTTTAAGAAGGCAGCTGCATAAAAACCCTGAGTTAAGCGGAAAAGAATTTGCCACAACTGAATTAATAGTTAAAGAGCTTGAAAAGTTAGGTATTTCCTATGTTCGTCCAACTGAAACAGGCGTTATAGCCATAATAAAAGGTGAAGAAAACGGAAAGGTTCTGGGCCTTAGAGCAGATATGGATGCACTGCCTGTTGAAGAAGAAACAGGCCTTGAGTTTTCATCTGTAAATAACGGAGTAATGCATGCCTGTGGACATGATGCACATACGGCTTCTCTTATGCAGGCTGTTAAAATACTTAATTTACATAAAGACGAAATTAAGGGAACAGTTAAGTTTATATTCCAGCCGTCGGAAGAATTTCTTCCAAGCGGTGCTGAAAAAATGGTAGAAAGCGGAGAACTTAACGATTGTTCTGCTATAGTAGGAATACATGTTAAAAGTGATATGCCTGTTGGCAAAATTTCAGTTGAAGCCGGACCAAGAATGGCAGCTTCAGCAGGCGTTGATATAAAAGTAAAAGGCAAGTCAGGCCATGGTGGAACACCGTCTACAGCTGTAGATGCCACAGTTGCAGCAGCAGCTATAGTTATGAACCTTCAAACTATTATAAGCCGTGAATTAAGCCTTGATAATATGGCAGTATTGTCTATAGGCACTCTTAATTCAGGTACGGCAAGAAATGTAATTTCAGGCGAAGCCGTTTTGGAAGGTACATGCAGATATTATTCCGATGAAGCAATAGAGCATGTAATAGAGGCCGTTAAAAGGGTTGCACAGTGTACTGCAAGTTCATATAGAGCAGAAGCTGAAGTGTCCGTTGTACCTTCTGGCTGCGGAGCAGTTATTAATGATGCCCAGCTTTCTGCAATGGGTGCCAAAACAGCAGAAAAGGCCTTTGGCAAAGATGTTTTGTGTCATTACCCAATAAGTGGACTTAACGAGGACTTTTCAAAATATAATGCTATATGCCCTCTGCTTTATGTATTAATAGGAGCTCAAAACGATGAAAAGTTCGAGTCTTATCCTCTGCACAGCTCAAAGCTTCAAATAGATGAGGACTGCATGGACTATGCTGCCGGATTTATGGCACAGTTTGTAATAGATTATTTTAATTGACCCCTGTAACAGCTGCATTCTCCCAACCCAAAGGATTTTAATTCCTGCAGCTGTTCTATAATAGAAAAAGCGAACACGGTTTTTCCGTGTTCGTTTTTGTATATTAAATTAAATTTGAAGTTTTAAAATAGAAAGGGTGGCGGCACCGTCCCGGCTTGATACATTGCTGTTGTAGGTTAAAGAAAAGTTTGTTTTTTCCGGTACATATATAATTATTGTGTTCGAACCGTTTGCCGTTGAGCGTCCCTCCGGTGTTAAAAAATAGATGCCTGTTTCAAGATGTGAAGTTGAGTTGTATGAAGGTGTAATTTGCATGTATCCTGATTGGGAAAGTATGGCCGAAACATGATACGATATTAGATAATATCCGGGTTCAAGTGATATTTGTTCCTGACTTACCTGTTCTATCTGTCCTGTAGTATCTGTAACTATGGGATAAAAAGGCAGCTGTGAGCCGTTATTAAATATAATGCCGTAATTAAAGAATGAAGCAAAAGACTGTGGGGCAGTTGAGCCCGGCTCACCTTGCGGAATACCGAAATCAATCTGAACACCGTTTTGTGTTGGTGTTGCTGTTGCAGTAGCAGGCTCACCGGCAGCAAGGGTTGTAGTAGGCCCAACTGTTACAACAGGTGTTTGCCCGTTTTGGCCGTTTTCACCGGCAGGAATAGTAAAGTTTAAAATGGCATTTTGGGCAGTGCCGGAGTTGGTAACAGAAGCGGCCGAGCCGGGCTCACCGGTAGTAGTGGTGCCAACAGAAACGGTAGCCGGAGTACCGTTTT
>CALWSS010000074.1 GCA_944384255.1 uncultured Clostridia bacterium | reverse complement strand
TTATAATAAATTCTTTTACCCAACGACAAAGCATACTTTTATCAGCTGAATATGCCTTTGATAAAGCTCCTAATGATATATGTTCATCAATATGTTTATGAACAATTTCAGATTTTTGTTCTGGTGTACAAATACGTTTCTTTTGTCCTTTTCTCATTTATATCACCTCATTGTTATTTTAACAAAAAGAAAAAGCAGACAATTGGTTGTTTTAATTTGTCTGCTTTTAGTTTACACCTTCAATAATTATATGCTGTGGTTTTTTATATTATATAAGGAAGAAACTAATGCAAAAAACAAATAAATCTAAATTTTAATGTTAACAAAAAGAAGAATTGGCAATAATAAATATGCTGAATTTAATAATAGGTTTTAGTATCAAAAAACCAGTGATTTTTTAATTAAAATGTATTAGTTGTATAAGTTAAATAAATTTATAATTTGTTTTGCAAAAATATTGGTTAATATTTTATGAAAAAAAGGTAAAATTCTTGAAAAAAAGACTTGCAAAAATTTATGCAATGCTGTATAATATCCAATGTTGTGACATAGAGCGAAGAAACGGAGGTTGCCGTGCAAAGCACGGGTTTTCCGCGGAGCGATGTCCAGTTCATGAAACCGGGCGACAAGGTCACTGTACTGAATATTGGGAATAAGAAGTCCATACAGCAAATAGGGCTTCTGTGCACTTTAATGTGCATCCGGATAAGTGTGCAGTCACCACTTGTCGTGCTGAAAGTAAAAGTACGAAAAGGAGGGGACTTTTTTTTATGGCTAACCAGAAAATCAGAATCAGTCTTAAAGCTTATGATCATAAATTGATCGATCAGTCCGCAGTTCAGATAATTGAAACTGCTAAGAAAACAGGTGCTCAGATAAGCGGACCTATTCCACTTCCAACAAAGAAGGAAGTAGTTACAATTCTTAGAGCTGTTCATAAGTACAAAGATTCCAGAGAGCAGTTCGAGATGAGAACACATAAAAGACTGATTGATATCCTTATGCCAACACCGAAGACAGTTGATGCATTATCAAGACTTGATCTTCCAGCTGGTGTAGATATCACATTAAAAATTATGTAATTATCCAAGAACGGTTTATATATAGGGGAAACGTTATACGGAACTTATATTAAACTAGTATGATTACCCAAAAGGGCAATCCGCTGTAGAAAACAGGAGGTGCGTGAAATGAAAAAAGCTATTATGGCTAAGAAAATCGGAATGACTCAGGTTTTCAGTGAAACAGGCAATCTTATTCCTGTTACTGTTCTTGAAGCTGGACCTTGCGCAGTAGTTCAGGTTAAGACAGTTGAAAATGACGGTTATTCAGCAATCCAGGTTGGATTTATGGACGAAAAGGCCAACAAGGTTACAAAACCTGAAAAAGGTCATTTTGAAAAAGCTGGAGTTGCAGCTAAGAAAGTATTAAAAGAATTTAGATTTGAAGACGCAGAAAGCTACGAGCTTGGCACAGAAATTAAAGCAGATATTTTTGCTGCTGGAGATAAAGTAGATGTAAGCGGCGTATCCAAAGGTAAAGGTTATCAGGGCGCTATTAAGAGACACGGCCAGCACAGAGGACCTGTTACTCATGGTTCTAAATCACACAGAGTTGTTGGTTCAATGAGTTCAGCAACTACACCAGGTAAGGTTAAAAAGAATAAACACATGGCAGGTCACATGGGATCTGAAAATGTTACTATTCAGAACCTTGAAATTGTACGTGCTGACGCAGAGAAGAATCTTATCCTTATTAAAGGTGCTGTTCCAGGCCCTAAGGGTGCGGTTCTCGTAATTAGAGAAAGCGTAAAGGCTTGATTATACTTTACGAAAGGAGGATTTGGATATGGCAAACGTTAAAGTATACAACATGAGCGGCGCTGAGGTTGGTACAATCGACCTTAACGACGATATATTCGGTATAGATGTAAGCGAGCATGCAATGCACATGGCAGTTGTTCAGTATCTCGCTAATAAAAGACAGGGCACACAGAGCGCTAAAACACGTGCTGAAGTAAGCGGAGGCGGCAAAAAGCCTTGGAGACAGAAAGGCACAGGCCGTGCAAGACAGGGTTCTATCCGTTCACCACAGTGGACAGGTGGCGGCGTTGTATTCGCTCCAAAGCCAAGAGATTATTCTTTCAAACTTAACAAAAAGTTTAAAAGACTCGCTCTTAAATCAGCTCTTACAACAAAGGCTGCTGAGGAAAAAATTATCGTTTTAGACGAACTTTCACTTACAGAAGTTAAAACAAAGGAAATGGCTAAAGTTCTTGCAAACATCAACGCAGGTAAAGCACTTGTAGTTATGGACGGAAGCAACACAAATGTTATCCTTTCAGCAAGAAACATTCCTGATGTAAAAACAGCTGCTGTAAACACAATTAATGTTTACGATATTCTTAAATACAACACTCTTGTATTAACAAAAGATGCAGTTGCTAAAATCGAGGAGGTGTACGCATAATGGCAGACTTAAAATATTATGACATTATACTTAAACCTGTTATTACAGAGGCAAGTATGGCTGGCATTGAAAGCAAAAAATACACTTTCTTAGTTCATCCGGATGCTACAAAAATCCAGGTTAAAGAGGCTGTTGAAAAAATGTTCGACGGCGCTAAGGTTGCATCAGTTCATACAATGAACTACGCCGGAAAAACTAAAAGAAGAGGTATGATTTACGGCAAAACAGCTAAAAAGAAAAAAGCAATTGTTCAGCTTACAGCTGAAAGCAAAGATATTGAAATTTTCCAGGGTATGTAATTAACCCGTTACCGTATATAAAACCACCATTGCATTAATTGAAAGGAGTGGAGAAGATGGGCATCAAAAGATATAAGCCTTATACACCTTCAAGAAGACACATGACAGTGTCAACATTCGAAGAAATTACTAAATCAACTCCTGAAAAATCCTTAGTTGTTCATATTAAGAAGAATTCAGGTAGAAATAATCAGGGTAAGCTTACAGTTCGTCATAAAGGCGGCGGAGCTAAACTTAAATACAGACTTGTAGATTTTAAGAGAAATAAAGACAATATTCCGGCTGTTGTAAAAGCTATCGAGTACGATCCAAACAGAACAGCTAACATCGCTCTTATTGTTTACGCTGACGGCGTAAAGAGCTACATTTTAGCTCCTGTAGGCCTTAACGTAGGCGATACAGTTATGAACGGTGAAAACGCCGAAGTTCGTGTTGGTAACACACTTCCAATGAGAAATATTCCTGTTGGTTCAAACATCCACAATATAGAGATGATGCCAGGCAAAGGCGGACAGCTTGTTCGTGCTGCTGGTAACGTTGCTCAGCTTATGGCTAAAGAGGGTAAATATGCTACAGTTAAGCTTCCTTCAGGCGAAATGAGACTTCTTCCTATCGACTGCAGAGCTACAGTAGGCCAGATTGGAAACCTTGACAACGAGCTTGTTAAAATCGGTAAAGCCGGAAGAAAACGCCACATGGGTATCAGACCTACAGTAAGAGGTTCTGTTATGAACCCTAACGACCATCCACATGGTGGTGGTGAAGGTAGAGCACCAATCGGTCGTCCATCACCTATGACACCTTGGGGCAAACCTGCTATGGGCTATAAGACAAGAAAGAAACATAAAGCTTCCAATAAATATATCATTCACGCTAGAGACTGATAAATTGGCCGCATAATCGATTGAATTAACAAGGAGGATTAAAACATGAGCAGATCACTCAAAAAGGGACCTTTCGCTGATGAGCATCTTTTAAAGAAGATTGACGCTCTCAACGCAGCAGGTGAAAAATCAGTTGTTAAAACATGGTCTCGTCGTTCAACAATATTCCCTGACATGATTGGTCATACTATCGCAGTTCATGACGGAAGAAAACATGTACCTGTATATGTAACAGAAGACATGGTTGGTCATAAACTCGGTGAGTTTGCCTTAACAAGAACATATAGAGGACACGGAAAAGACGCAGAAAAGAAATCAAAAGTTAAATAATTAGTTTTGGAAGGAGGTTTGGGGCATGGCAAAAGGACATAGAAGCCAAGTCAAAAAACAGAGAAACATCGAAAATAAAGATAAAAGACCACAGGCAACTGCCAAATATGTAGGTATCCCTGCTTCTAAAGCTAAAATCGTTTTAGACCAGATCGTAGGCAAGGATGCAAAAACAGCAGCTGCGCTGCTTCAGTATAACCCAAGATTAGCCGCTACTATAATAGGCAAAGTATTAAAGTCAGCTATGGCTAATGCAGAAAACAATTTAGGTATGGATGTTAGCAAGTTATATGTTGAAGAGGTAATCGCAGGACAGGGTCCTACTTTAAAACGTGTACGTCCAAGAGCACAGGGTAGAGCATATAAGATTCTTAAGAGATCATGCCATATATCCATCATCCTCAATGAGAGATAAGGAGGTTAACAATGGGACAGAAAGTAAATCCACATGGATTAAGAGTAGGCATCATCAAAGACTGGGATACAAAATGGTATTCTGAAAAAGGTTATGCCGATAACTTAGTAGAAGATTACAAAATCAGAAAATTCGTTAAAAATAAACTTTACGCTTCAGGCGTTTCTAAAATTTTAATCGAAAGAACAACAGACAGAATTAAAATTTCTGTTTACACAGCTAAGCCTGGTATTGTTATTGGTAAAAATGGTGCTGCCATTGAAGAACTCAAAAACGAGATTCAGAAAATGACAACATACAAAGTAAATGTTAACATTGAAGAAATTAAAAGACCAGAGCTTGACAGCCAGCTTGTAGCTGAAAACATAGCTCAGCAGCTTGAAAACCGTGTAACTTTCCGCCGTGCTATGAAGCAGGCAATGGGCAGAACTATGAAGTTCGGTGCTCAGGGTATTAAAACATCTTGCTCAGGCCGTCTTGGTGGTGCTGATATGGCAAGAACAGAAAGTTATCACGACGGAACTATTCCTCTTCAGACACTTCGCGCTAACATTGATTACGGCTTTGCTGAAGCAAACACAACTTACGGCAAAGTAGGCGTTAAGGTTTGGATTTACAAAGGAGAAGTTCTTCCTGTAAAAGCAGCAAAAAAGGAAGGAGGCGCTGAGTAATGTTAATGCCTAAAAGAGTAAAAAGACGTAAACAGTTCAGAGGCAGACTTAAAGGCAGAGCCATGAGAGGCAATAAGATTACTTACGGTGATTTTGGTATAGTAGCAATGGAGCCAAGCTGGATTACATCAAACCAGATTGAGGCTGCCCGTATCGCCATGACAAGATTTGTAAAAAGAGGCGGTAAAGTTTGGATTAAAATTTTCCCGGATAAACCAGTTACAGCAAAACCTGCTGAAACACGTATGGGTTCCGGTAAAGGTTCACCAGAGTATTGGGTTGCAGTTGTTAAACCAGGCAGAGTAATGTTTGAGCTTGGCGGCGTTAGTGAGGAAATAGCAAGAGAGGCTCTTCGTCTCGCTACACACAAACTGCCAATCAAGTGCAAGATCGTTTCTCGTGCTGACCAGGAAGCGGAAATGGAAGGTGATGGCAGTGAAAACTAAGACTTACGTTAAAGGATTAAAAGATAAAACTGTTGATGAGTTAAAGCAGGATCTCGTTGCCGCTAAGAAGGAATTATTCAACCTTAGATTCCAGAATGCGACAAACCAGCTTGATAATACAGCAAGAATTAACGAGGTTCGTAAAAATATAGCAAGAATTCAGACCGTTATTACACAGAACCAGAGAGCAGCTCAGTAATTAAATGAGAGGAGGAATACCGGTGGAAGAAAGAAACCTTCGTAAAACAAGAGTTGGTTTGGTAGTCAGCGACAAAATGGATAAAACTATCGTTGTAGCTGTTGCAGACAGAGTAAAACACCCACTTTATGGTAAAATTATAGATAGAACTTACAAACTTAAGGCACACGATGAAAATAATGAGTGCCATGTAGGTGACCGCGTTAAGGTAATGGAAACAAGACCACTCTCTAAAGATAAGAGATGGAGACTTGTTGAAGTAATCGAAAGAGCTAAATAATTCTGTTGCGAGAGGAGGCAATATTATGGTTCAGCAGGAAACCAGATTAAAAGTAGCAGATAACTCAGGCGCTAAAGAACTTCTCTGCATTAGAGTATTAGGTGGTTCAACCAGAAGATATGCAGGAGTTGGAGATATAATAGTTTGCAGCG
>CALWSS010000073.1 GCA_944384255.1 uncultured Clostridia bacterium | reverse complement strand
TAAAACAAGAAATATATTACGGAACAACATACTACAGTTATGATGAACTGAAAAAATCTATTGAAAAATATATAGTGTATTACAATGAAAAACGAATTAGACAAAAACTTGGTTGGATGAGTCCTGTCGAATATAGGCTGTCTGCCTTAACTTCATAAAAACAGCGCAGCAGTTATTAAAACTGCTACGCTTAAAAAGTCTAACTTTTTGGGGTCACCTCATTTAACCGGTTTTTTTCTTTTTCTTATTTATCTGCTTGCTTTAAATCCTGATTTTTTCTTTTCTTTCTTTTCTTTTTTGTCTTTTTTATCAATTTTGTCTTTTTTATCTTTATTTTCAGTTTGTATCGGCTGTATGCTTGTAAGCTCATCATCGCTTCTTCTCATTCTTTTGCCTCTTGAACGTTTTAAGCCTTCCTCAAACTCAATATACTTTCCTGTTCCAAGGGCAACACATGAAACGGCATCATCAGCAATAATAGTGTTAATATGAGTTCTTTCGGCTATAAGCTTATCAAGGCCGTAAAGCAGACTTCCGCCGCCAGTCATTACAATGCCCCTGTCTGAAATATCAGCTGCAAGCTCAGGCGGTGTTTTTTCAAGTATGGAATGAACGGCATCAGCTATCATATTAACCGGCTCAGAAAGAGCTTCCAGCATTTCATCACTTGTAACCGTTATATTTTTAGGCAGACCCGTAATAAGGTTTCTTCCCCTAATATCCATTGAAACAGGCATTGTACGTTCATAAGCCGTACCAATATTAATTTTAAGTGCTTCAGCACTTCTTTCACCAATAAGCAGATTATGCTTTTTACGCATGTGCTTAATTATAGCCTCGTCAAAATTATCTCCTGCAATTTTTAAAGAAGTGCTTACTACGTTTCCACCAAGAGATATAACAGCAATATCCGTTGTGCCGCCGCCTATATCCACAACCATGCTTCCGCAGGCCTTTGAAATATCTATTCCGGCACCTATAGCTGCCGCAATAGGTTCTTCTATAATGTGTACTTTTCTTGCTCCTGCCTGCCTTGTGGCATCTTCTACAGCACGTCTTTCAACCTCTGTAATGGCACTTGGCACACAAACGGCTATTGTAGGCTTTGCCAAAGGATGGCTGCCCATTGCCTTTTGAATAAAGTATTTAAGCATTCTTTCTGTTGTTTCGTAATCAGATATAACACCTTCTTTAAGTGGCCTTATGGCAACAATGCTTCCTGGTGTTTTGCCTATCATCTCCCTGGCTTCCTCACCTACGGCAAGTATTGAGTTTGTGTTTTTATCTATAGTAACAACAGACGGCTCTCTAAGAACTATGCCTTTGCCTTTTATATATACTAAAACTGTAGCTGTACCTAAATCAATTCCTATGCTTTCGCCAAAACCAAAAAACCTGTCAAAAAACATTTTGTACCTCCCAACCAAATATAGCGTTTCTGATTAATTATACATCAAAACCATTCAATTACAACACAATTTTTGAAGAATACACAATTTATTCACACAAAAATAATCATGTAGATTATATCGGCTTAAAGTGCAAAATAAAAAGCACGAAATTTATATTTTATTTAAAAATTCGTGCTTTATAAGTATTTTACTTTTTATCTTACTGTGTTTACCATGCCTTCAAAAAGTATATCCCCTGTTTCGCTGTTTCTTATAAAATAGTAAAATGGTCTGTCTGCCACAAACTCTAATTGTGGTGCTTCGCCGCCTCCTGCATACAACAGAATTTCCGAAGAAGCTGATGCCACAGTCCCCTTTTCATCAACTCCAATAAGGGCGTTTTGTATAACATTCCCTACATAATACGGCTGATTTTCAAGCATACATGAAAAATCTGCTTTTTTAGGATTAAACATATCTTCTACACCCATGTTTTTAAGCATTTGAACAGCTTCAATTTCATTTTCAATATAAAACTTAGGAAGTTTAACAACAATATCTGCATCTTCTCCTCTGTTAAATATTCTGTTTAATATATCGTTGTTAAGTTCCTTATCTGATAATACAAATACCATTTCGTAAGGAGTGCCTTCTTCTTTTTTTATTTCCATATTCATGTAAGAGCCATATTTTAAAGTAACAGCCTTAATGCCGTCTTCCTCGTAATATTTAAAATCCTCTCTTTCGTAAAAACGCCGGCTCATATAATCAGCTGTGCCAATTGAACCATCGGCATTATTAAATATTCCGCTTTCAGTAGACCTTTCATCAAATGAATACTTCCAAGAGCCCATAAAATCAGCAGTATTTAAAAGCAAAACATCAAAATCCATATTATTAATAACATTATCTAATCTCCCACCGGTGTTTTCTTCTAACCAGTTGTTTATTTTATCCGGGCTTTGGCCTACAGCAGATATTAAACCACCGTATGTATCTTTAATTAATTCTTTGTAGTCATCTTTTAATATATTATTACTGCCTTTTATCCATATAGAATTAGCCATTTTATAGCTTACTGAAGTAAAAGGCGACTGACTTCGGAGCAAGGCTTTTTCCTTCTGCTTGCTGTTGTATGCTTCCAAATTATCTATTTCCAATGCTTTTAGTATTTGGTTTCTTGTTTCGCCTTCTGCTCCGTTTGCAGTCATAGCCAGAGCAGTTTTAAGGCTGTCAGGAGAAATTACACTGTTTTCCTCTTTTGAAAGATTATTTAATATATTTAATTCAAAATCATAGTTTAAATTTATTTCTTCATTTTCCTGAATTGACTGATTAATAAAAAGTCCGTTTCCTTTATCAAAAATATTTGTTGTTAGACCCATATTTACAAGAAAATCAGACGGTACATACATTCTGTCATTTACAATCTCAGGATAATGTTTAAGATTAAAATCCATGTCTATAAATTCATTATCGAAATAACAGTCAGTTGTTGAAATTTTAAGCAGTGCGTTAAAGTAACCTTTTTCAACCTCAACACAACTGTAAGGATAGGAATAAGTAATTTTATACTCCACTTTATCACAAAGTTCTCTTAAAGGAAGGTATATAACACCGTCTTTTTTATATGGTGCATTTTCAAATTCAGTAGCTTTCAGGCTGTTAAAATATACCTTTATGTTATTTTCAGATGCAAAAGCCAAAATTGGAACACAAAAAATAACGGAAAGTAATACAGCCAATAATTTCTTCTCCATAACCTTTTTTATAACCTTTTTTATAACTTTTTTTATAACTTTTTTCATAACCTTCCCCTCCTTAAAAACAAAACAACAGACGAAAAATTATCTATCTGAATTATACAATAATTTCCATTTTTATCGGTTACAGCATGCTTAATTTTAAATTACAAAATCATAACAAAATAAAAAGCGGAAAACCGTTTTTTTCAGTTTCCGCCTTTAAATTAAATATTATTTTTCTCTTACTGTGTTTACCATGCCTTCAAAAAGTATTTCCCCTGTTTCGCTGTTTCTTATAAAATAGTAAAACGGTCTGTCTGCCACAAACTCCAAATTAGACTTATCAGAGCTTCTGTATACAATAATTTCAGATGCCGATGATGCAACTGTACCTTTTTCATCAATACCTAAAACAGTGTTTTGCAGAATATTTCCCACATAATACCCCGCACCTTCAAGCATAGGTGAAAAATCAGCTGTTTGCGGATTAAATATGTCAGTTACACCCATGTTTTTAAGCATATCAACAGCGTCAAATTTATTTTCAATATAAAATTTAGGAAGCTTAACATCAACATCGGCATTTCTGCCATTATTGAATATTCTGTTTAAAGTATCGCTGTCAAGTTCTTTATCGGTTAAAACAAAAACCATTTCATAAGGCGTATTTTCTATATAGTTACTTAAAGCCCCATATTCTAAAGCAACAGCCTTAATCCCGTCTTCCTCGTAATATTTAAAGTCCTCACTGTATTTAAAAGACCTTCTCATATAGTCAACAGGCAGTTTTGAGCCGTCGGAATTATTGAATATTCCGCTTTCTGTATTGTTTTCATCAAATGAATACTTCCATGTGCCTTTAAAATCAGCGGTATTTAAAAGCATAATCTCAAAATCAGTATTATCAATAACTTTTTCAATTTTTCCATCTGTATTTTCTTTTACCCAGTTGTTTATATCATCAGGGCTTTCGCCGGCGGAAGATATTAAGCCGCTGTATTTATCACTTATTAATTCTTTGTAATCACTTTTTAATATATTGTCCTTACCTTTAACCCAAACAGAGTTAGCCATTTTATAACTTACGGAAGTAAAAGGCGACTGGCTTCTAAGCAAGGCTTTTTCCTTCTGCTGAGAGTTGTATTCTTCCAAATCATCTATATTTAAAGCATTCATAAGCTGGTTTTGTGTTTCGCCTCCTACTCCGTTTGCAGCCATAGCCAAAACGGTTTTAAGGCTGTCAGGCGAAACAGCGCTGTTTTCTTCTTTTGAAAGGTTCTTCAAAATATCGGTTTCAAAACTGTAGTTTAAATTCAGTTTTTTCTTTTCACCTATAGTCTGATTAATAAGAAGCCCTCTGCCGTCTTCAAGCAGGCTTGATGAAATGCTGATTCTTCTAAGCAAATCCGATGGAATATACATTTTGTCATCTACAATTTCCGGATAATGCTCAATATCAAAATCCACATCAAGACCTTCGTATTTGCAGTCAAATGTAGAAAGTTTAACTGTGTTGTCAAAATTACTTCCTTTCACATATACATAACTGTACGGATAAGAATAGCTTATTTCATACCCGACTTTTTCACAAAGCTCCCTTAAAGGCAGGTATATAACACCGTCTTTTTCATAAGGTGCATTTTCAAATTCCGTGGCTTTTTCACTGCCGAAATAAATTTTTATATCATTTTCAGATGCAAAAGATACAGTCGGCATACAAAAAAGAGCCGAAAGCAAAACAGCCAATAATTTCTTCTTCATAGGTTACCCCTCCCCAAAAGCAAAAGCTAAAAAATTTGTGTATAAACAAATTATACCATTATTGTTTTATATTCGGTTACAGCTTATTTACTTTTAAATTACAAAATTATAACAAAAAAGCGGATAACTGTTTTTTGCAGTTTCCGCCTTTAAAATAAACTAAATATTTTATTTTTCAGGGTATTCTTTATATTTCCAGTACCACCATTTGAGTTTTTCTTCTTCTCTGTTTTCGTTTTCGGCAAAATACACACTAAACGGAAAATATAAAGCAGACATCTGCCCTCTTTAAAGCCTTTAAACAAACAGCTTTTGTTATATAACTCCTCATCTTCTTTGCCTATTAAGTCCGTTATTTTTTCTATGCATATTTTAATTAAGTCCTGCTCAATGCTTTTGCCATTTTGCCAACACCGGGTATGCTTTTTAAATCACTCACGTTCAGTCCAGCCTTTGAATATTAAGTGTTGCAATAGCTGACTGACTCGGCTCACCTGTAATAATATTCTGCACTGAAGGCACAAGAAACATAAACCCGTCTTTTGAACATCTTTTTTCTCTGTCTAAAGCATAGGCGCTTTCCACCATAATATTTTCTACTTTTCCAGTTACCATGGCAGTAATGCCTGCACCGCTTAAATCACGCATATCCACAAGACTTAGTTCCATGTTTATAAATGCCTCGTCAATATACGGTGCATTTATATGACTGCAATTTTTAAGCGTAAAGCCACCGGCTTTAAACTCATCTGTTTCAAAACCATTGTTGTTAATTGTATCAACAAGCCGGTCATAAAAGCTTATGGGCAGAAAATTAATGCAAAAGCACTTATCCCTTTTTATGTTGGTGTATGTATGGGTATTTTGATAAAGGCAACCCATTACAGCAAAAAATGCGGTTTTATCTCCATGAAAACAGCTCCATGAATGAAAACATACATTAGGCTTTGAGTTTTCCTTCCATGTAGTAATGGCAAAAAGCACCTGAGGCACTGCCGCTGTAGTCTCCAAATGTGAAAAAAGCTGAAATTCTTCAGGATAAAGAGATTTAAAATAATCAGGCAGTTTATTGCCTATCTCAATTTTACTCATACCGCACCTCCACCAAATTAGTAAAGCAATTATTTTATCCTTTTGTAAATAATAGGCTCATCGTAGCCGAATGTACGTTTTGAGTTCATTTCCATTGTTTCACTTACTTCGAGAGTGTCACCGTAAAATCTTTCAAAAAGTGTAAATTTAAGCATAGGTGTAAACATGCTTACACTGCCGCCTTCCCAAACACCATCTTTAAGTGTGTAATAAGCCGGTGTGAATTTTGCAGAAGCCTTTAAATCATTAAATTCCACATTACCCATTTTATCATAAGTAAAGTGGCTTTTTCCATATCCTTCCGGCAAATCGTAAGAAGTAAGTTTTATTTTTTCTCCTTCCTGAGTAAAAAGGAAAATATGCGGTGAAGAATGTGTATTGCCTTTTACTGTGTAATAGCTTTCTTCCACAATAAATATACCCTCAAAACCTTCCGGCATGTTCTTAATTTTATTGTTGCATACAGTGTTCACATGTCTTGCAAAAGGAAAATCTGTTTTCCCATCTTCCTGCATTCTGTCAAACTGTGCTTTATTGTCAAAAATTCCTGTTAATATATCAACAAAATTTTCAAGCTCTCTCATAATTGCCCTCCTTTTCTATTATATTTAAAATTATATAAAAGTTATATAACTATACAGCAAAAAACAGTTTCAGGCTATATGTTTTTATGTTAATTAACAAATAGTTTACATATATCCCAAAATATAAAAAAGCACAAAACCAGTCACTTCCGGTTTTGTGCTATGTTTATTATATTTTATTCTTCTTCCTTAACCATAATGTCAAGTTCATCAAGCTGTGCTTTATCAACTACATTAGGAGCATCTGTAAGAAGGCATGAAGCATCTTTTACTTTAGGGAATGCTATAACATCTCTTATAGTGCTTGCTCCTGCCATAAGCATAACCATACGGTCAAGACCAAATGCAAGTCCGCCATGAGGTGGTACACCGTATTTAAAAGCTGTAAGAAGGAAACCGAACTTATTCTCGGCTTCTTCATCTGTAAAGCCTAAAAGCTCAAATATTTTCTTCTGTATATCCTGTCTGTGAATACGTATGCTTCCTCCGCCAAGCTCTACACCGTTAAGAACCATATCATAAGCTTTAGCTCTTACAGCACCAGGGTCTGTGTCCAAAAGTTCCAAATCCTCGTCCATAGGTGAAGTAAACGGATGATGCTCTGCAACCCATCTGTTTTCTTCTTCGCTGTACTCAAACATAGGGAATTCTGTTATCCAAAGGAAGTTGTAATCATCAGGCTTTGTAAGGTCAAGGCGTCTTGCCATTTCAAGACGGAGAGCACCCAAAGCGTCAAATACAACTTTATTCTTGTCAGCACAAATAAGTATAAGGTCGCCAGGTTTAGCGTCCATAGCAGATACAATCTCGGCCATTTTTTCTTCTGTAAAGAATTTTGCAATCTGGCTCTTTATACTGCCGTCTTCGTTTACAACTATCCATGCAAGACCTTTTGCCTTATAAGTCTTAACGAATTCTACAAGCTGGTCAATCTGCTTTCTTGGCATTTTGCCACAGCCGTTGGCATTAATAGCTCTTACAGAGCCGCCGGCTTCAATAGCATTTTTAAATACGGCAAAATCAGTGCCTTTTACTATATCCGTAATGTTTTTAAGCTCCATGCCAAAACGCATATCAGGCTTATCAGAACCGAAACGCTCCATACCCTCTTTCCATGTCATTCTTCTAAAAGGAGTTGGAACATCTACATTAAGAACTTCTTTAAATACTCTCTTAATAAGTCTTTCGTTTATATCAAGTATATCGTCAATATCAATAAACGAAAGCTCCATGTCTATCTGTGTAAACTCAGGCTGTCTGTCGGCTCTTAAGTCCTCGTCACGGAAACATCTTGCAATCTGGAAATATCTGTCCATACCTGAAACCATAAGGAGCTGTTTAAAAAGCTGTGGTGACTGAGGAAGTGCATAAAAATTGCCTGGATGCACACGGCTTGGAACAAGGTAATCTCTTGCACCTTCCGGTGTGCTTCTTGTAAGCATAGGTGTTTCAATTTCCAAAAAGCCTTCTTTGTCAAGGAAATCACGTACAACATGTGTTACATTGTGACGGAGCTTAATATTTCTGAAAATATTAGGTCTTCTTAAATCAAGGTATCTGTATTTAAGTCTTAACTCGTCGTTAACAGTAATATTTTCCTCAATCTGGAAAGGTGTTGTTTCACTTTCGGAAAGTATTCTCAAATCCTCGGCTAATATCTCTATTTTGCCTGTTTTCATGCTTTCGTTAATATTTTCTGCTGTTCTTAAAGCAACAGTACCTGTAATGGCAACTACAAATTCACTTCTTATAGTTTCGGCTTTTTCAAATACAGCCTTTTCTGAATTGCCGTCGGCTACAGCCTGAACAATGCCTGTTCTATCCCTTAAAGCTATAAATATAAGCTGGCCTAAGTCCCTTCTTCTCTGGACCCAGCCCATAACAGTAACTTTTTCACCGGCCATTTTTTCGTTTATATCGCCACACATGTGGCTTCTTTTTAAGCCTGTCATAGATTCTCCCATAATAACTCTCCTTTGAGCAATTTATTTATAATAAACCAATTAAAAAAACTCCGCTCAATTAGCAGACCAAAAACAGTTTAGCAGAAAAAACACAAAACATCAATGTTTTAAGCAAGTTTTGTGCCTTTTCAAACAAAAACACGCTCTTTTTTAAGAGCGCGTTTTATTATTTGCTATTTAATTGCTTATTAGTCAACCTTTGTAACCCAGCCGTATTTGTCTTCGATTTTACCGCTCTGGATACCTGTTATTGTGTTGTAAACAAGGTGTGAAACAGGTCCGATTTCGCCGTTGTTAACTTTAATTGTTCTGCCTTCCCAAAGAAGCTCGCCTACAGGAGAAATAACGGCTGCTGTACCTGTACCGAATATCTCGTTAAGAGTACCGTTGTCGTAAGCATCGAATATTTCCTTAATAGCAATCTTTCTTTCTGTTACTTTGTAACCGTTAGCTCTTAAAAGCTCTATAGCGCTTCTTCTTGTGATACCAGGAAGGATGCTTCCGTTAAGCTCTGGAGTAATTACTTCGTTGTTGATAACGAACATAATGTTCATTGTACCAACTTCTTCGATGTATTTCTTCTCAACACCGTCAAGCCAAAGAACCTGTGTATAACCTCTTTCCTCAGCTATTTCCTGAGCAATAAGGCTTGCTGCATAGTTGCCGGCTGTCTTTGTAAAGCCCATACCGCCTTTAACGGCTCTGCAGTACTCGTCTTCAACATAAATTCTAACAGGGTTAATACCCTCTTTGTAGTAAGAACCAACAGGTGAAAGAACAATCATGAATTTATATGTTTTTGATGGATGAACACCGATGTGAACATCTGTAGCTATAATAAACGGTCTGATATAAAGGCTTGTGCCTTCGCCTGTAGGAATCCAGTCTTTATCTATTTCAACAAGTTTTTTAATGGCATCTACACCATCTTGAACATTGAACTGAGGAATAACAAGTCTCTGGTTAGATGTGTTAAGTCTTTCCATGTTAAGTTCTGGTCTGAAAAGTCTGATTTCGCCGTCTTTGCCTAAATAAGCTTTAAGACCTTCAAATGTTGACTGGCCATAGTGAAGAACCATGCTGCATGGGCTCATTTCAAGGTTGTGGAAAGGAACGATTCTTGGGTCGTGCCAGCCAATGCCTTCTGTATAGTCCCACTCAAACATGTGGTCTGTGTAATAAACACCGAATGGAAGATTTGAATAATCCGGTTTTTCTTTCTTGTGCTGTGTTAATGTTACTTTAATATCCATAGTTATACCCTCCTGTATTAACCCTAAAAATTTTCGTATTTTTTAGTTAGATTATTTTATATATGTTAGCCACGTTTTACCGCGCGGTTATTTCAATATTTTATTCATTACATCAACAATATTTTCAATTTCAACTTCCTGAACTTCGCTGTTTTCCATGTTCTTAAGCTGTGCAGTGCCTTTTGAAATTTCGTCATCACCCAGTATCATGGAATAAGCCGCACCTATTTTGTTGGCATATTTCATTTGAGCTTTAACGCTTCTGCCTACTGTATCGGCTTCGGCTTTAATACCGGCTTTTCTTAGTTTATAAACTAAAGTCTGGCTTTTAATAAAGCCTTCTTTTCCCATTGAACCAATAAATATATCTCTGTAAGGCTTAAACTCGTTTTGTCCGTTTTGTGCCTGAAGTGTCAGCATAAGCCTTTCCATACCTAAGCCAAATCCTACAGCGCCTGTTTTAGGTCCGCCGCATTCTTCTATAAGATTGTCATATCTGCCGCCGCCGCAAACTGTGCTTTGAGCGCCTATACTTGTTGTAACAAACTCAAAAACTGTTCTTGTGTAGTAGTCAAGGCCTCTTACTATTTGAGGGTCAACCACATATTTAATACCCATGCTGTCAAGTATGCTCTTAAGTGTTTCAAAATGCTCTTTGCACTCAGGGCCTAAGCAGTCCAGTATAGAAGGTGCACCAGCTATAATCTTTTTGCAGCCTTCCTCTTTGCAGTCAAGGACTCGAAGAGGATTTTTCTCATAACGTGATTTACATTCCTTGCAAAGTCCGTCTATATTGCTTCCTATAAATTCCTTTAAAGCCTTGTTGTATTTTGCCCTGCACTCCGGTCCGCCTAAAGAGTTAATTCTAAGCTCTATGTCTTTAACATTAAGGCTTTCCATAATGTGTGCCGCTGCTGAAATAACCTCAGCATCAAGTGCCGGTGAGTAAGAGCCAAACATTTCAATTCCAAACTGGTGGAACTGTCTTTGCCTTCCGGCCTGTGTATTTTCATACCTGAATGTAGGTGAAATGTAGTAAAGCTTTGTAGGCTGTGGATTATTGAACATACCGTGTTCAATATATGCCCTTGCAACACCTGCTGTACTTTCCGGCTTTAAAGTAATGCTTCTGCCGGCCTTGTCATCAAAGGTATACATTTCTTTCTGCACAATATCTGTTGTGTCGCCTACACTTCTTAGGAATAGCTCTGTATGCTCAAACATAGGTGTACGTATTTCTTCTATGCCAAAGCTTTGGCACAAAGCACGTATTTTATTTTCTACACTGTGCCATAACGGCATTTCGTCGCCAAAAATATCTTTTGTTCCCTTTGGTGAGTGGGTCAGCATATTAATTACCTCCAAATATAAATAAAGAGCTTTCGTTCAAAGGACGAAAGCTCGCGGTACCACCTTAATTTCTTTAATATTAAATTAAAGACTCTTTAAACACGTATAACGGCGCTGCCCGCCCGAATTTACTTTCAGACTGAAAGTCTGTTTCAAAACGGAAACTCCCAAGCTACCTTCACCGGACCATATCTCAAAAGACCTCTCAGCTTATAAGTCCTTCTCTCTTTGGGCTGAAACCGGTTACTCCTCTTGTTCACTGCATTTATCATTATTTACAGTATATATTGAAAACATCTATCGAAATGTTGTTTTATATTCTAATAACTCAATTTTAATTTGTCAATAGTATTTTTAAAATTTTTTCAACATGAAATAATGCACAGCCAAATTAAATCTACACTTGATTTAATTTGATTGTTTCAAATACAGCAATTTAATTACCATTTATTTGAGCTAAGCGCTGTTTCCTTACGCTCTATCATTTCGTCAAACCGTGATAAATAGTCATCTACGCTTTTTACATTGAACACCCTTACAAGCTGGTTTTTGTCCGGGTTATAAAGCTTTGTTGCTCCTCCTGCTCCTGTAGCTATTATAGACTGCTTTTCTTCCATAATCTCCACGTTATAAAGGCTTTCCATGCCTTTTTTGCAGTAGCCTACATTTTCAAAATTGCCTATCATGGCCTTCTGCCTGTACATATAATAAGGAGCAAGGCCCATTTTGCCGGCATAATAAGATGAAATATTAATCATATTTTCCATTTCCTCGGCAGCCGTTAAATCATAAGAAAATATATTTTCCTTAAGCCTTGAAGCTCTTTTAACAGCCAAAGTATGTACTGTAAGGCTTTCAGGAGCAAGCTTTGCAATCTCTCTCATGGTATTTTCAACATCTGCTGCACTTTCCTGAGGAAGCCCCAGTATAATATCCATGTTTATGTTTTTAAAGCCTTCTTCTTTTGCCATGTAAAAGGCTTTTTTAATGTCCTCTACACTGTGGCGGCGGCCTATAATGTCCAGTGTTTTCTGGTTCATAGTCTGAGGATTAACGGATATACGGTTTACACCGGCTTTTTTCATTGCCTCAAGCTTTGCCTTTGTAATTGTATCCGGTCGGCCGGCTTCCACTGTAAACTCGTCAATATTTTCTAAATCAAAAATTTCACTTACATTTTCCATAAGCTTTGCAAACTGTCCGTCGTTTAAAGACGTAGGAGTTCCTCCGCCTATATATACCGACCTAAGACGTCGGCCTTTTATTTTATTTGAAACAAATGTAAGCTCTTCAGCAAGTTTATTTATATACTCATCTGCTTTTTTTGAATACTTATCTATAGGATAAGACGTAAAAGAACAGTAAAGGCACCTTGTAGGACAAAAAGGTATGCCTATATAAAGGCTTACGTCTAAAGGCGAATTTGTCAAAAGTATTTCTCTTTCGGCCTTAGACACATTAAGAGCTAAAAGTGCCTTTTGATGCGATACATAAAACCTGTTTTCAAAATATTCAAGTATTTTGCTGTCGCTGTAGCCTTCTTGGGAAAGCTCACTTGCTGTCTTTGCCGGACGTACACCGGTAATCATGCCCCATTTAGGCATATACCCCGTAAATGAATAAAGCGCTTTAAAAACAGCCTCTTTTACAATGTGCTTTATCTCTTTTTCGTCGGCATTTTCTTTGCGTTTTGCAAAACCTTCAGCCTTTAACTCACCGTTTTGATAAAAATAGGCCTCTGCACGGCTTTCTGTAAGAACACTTTTTACAGATACACCTTCTTTTGGCATTTCTTCTACATTGTAGTAGTGTTTGTTTGGAAAAAATATCTGTATGGCCGTCTGTACGTCCATAGCGTAAGTATGGCCCTGTAAAACAAAATTAATCATATCATCAGCCTTTTACAAAAGGATTAAACTTCTTTTCAAAACCGATTTTGCTCTGTCCGCCATGGCCCGGGAAAACAAGAGTTTCATCAGGAAGCACAAAAAGTTTTTTCTCAATAGAACTTAAAAGTCTGCTTGTGTTCTCGTAAGAAGGATAACCCATGCCGTTTTCCATAGGCGGATTAGGGAAATCCGTTCTTCCCACAGACGCATAAAAAAGAGTATCCCCTGAAAAAAGAACACCGTTTTGAGCATCATAATAACATGCACCGCCTTGGGTGTGGCCCGGTGTATGAATTACTTTTAATGTGCAGTTGTTAAACTTAAACTCGTCGCCGTCTTCAAAAGCCAAATCAGGTACAATAACTGTAGACTTTGATGTAAGCATTAAAGAAAGGTTTGCTCCTTCATCTCTAAGCACAGGAATTTCCCATTTGTGTGCACCTACCGGAATATTGTATTTTTCTTTTAACTCATTAACGGCTCCAATGTGGTCACTGTGACCGTGGGTAAGAAGTATGGCTTTAACATTTATGCCGTTATCGTCTATAATTTTGGCTATAGCCTGAGCCTGTGCACCCGGGTCTATAATTACGCCTTCTTTTGTATTTTCGTCAAAATATATATATACATTCTGGTCCATGCTTCTTACAACATGTTTAAGTAACTTCATTATGTTCTGCCTCCCTTAAAATGTTTTTGAACTGTCCAAAAGCAGTGTAATAGGCCCGTCATTTAAAAGCTCAACTTTCATATCTGCCTGAAATATGCCGTAGCCTACTTTTTTAACCTGAAGGTCTTTTGTTTTTTCCTTTAAAAGCTCAAATAAACTTTCGGCAGCCTTTGGCTCGGCGGCATAGGAATACCCAGGCCGCCTGCCATGACGTGCATCACCGTAAAGAGTAAAATTAGGCACAAATATTATGCTTCCTCCCACATCTTTAACCGATAAGTTCATTTTATCGTTTTCATCGGAAAATATTCTTAAATTAACCGTTTTATCTATTATATAATCAATATCTTTTTCAGTATCCTGCGGTCCAAAGCCCACAAGGGCAAGTATGCCTTTGCCTATTTCGGCAACCATTTTGCCGCCTACATTAACACTGGCATAACCGCAGCGCTGTATAACTGCTCTCATTTTACCCTCCGTCAGCTTGTAGCTCTCTGAATTTCGTCTACACCCGGTATGTTGTTAAACTTAGTGCATAACTTTTCAAGCTGTTCCTTGCTTGTAATATCAACAGAAATATCAAGTATGGCAGTGCCGTCTTTAAGGCTTCTGGCACTTAAGGCTTTTACTCTCATTCCTTCGTCACTGAGAACTTTTGATACATCAAGCACAAGACCTATTCTGTCGTCACATATAAGTTTAAGCTCAGCTGTATAAGATACATTTCCGCTGGCCTCAGAAGAAGTATCCCACTCAGCCTCAATAAGCCTGTGGCGCTCTATTTCATCAAGATTAATAATATTTACACAGTCAGTACGGTGTATTGAAACACCTCTGCCCCTTGTAACAAAGCCAACTATCTCATCACCTGGAACAGGATTGCAGCAGTGTGAAAACCTTACTGAAACATCGCCTATGCCCTTAACTACAACACCGCTGCCTTTTTTCTTTTTGCCGCCGGTTTGAGCTTTTTGAGCGCTTTCCTGCATGTTTTTAATAACATCTTCAACTGTCTGGTTTTTCTTTTCCTGTTTTTTAACTTCCTCTATAAGCCTGTTTACAACTTGGCCCTCTTTAATTCCGCCAAAGCCTACAGATGAACAAAGAGTATTAAAGTCTTTAGCTGCAAAACGCCTGCAAACAATTTCCAGCCATTCCGGCTTTAAAAGGTCGTTTAAGTTATAGCCTTTCTTTTTGGCATCAGCAGCAATAAGGTCACGGCCTTTAATAATGTTTTCTTCTTTAAGCTCTTTTTTAAACCACTGGTTAATTTTTGTTCTTGCCTGAGAGCTTTTAACAAAATTAAGCCAGTCGGTGCTTGGGCCTTTTGAGTTCTGGCTTGTTAAAATTTCCACTCTGTCGCCGTTTTTAAGCTGGTAGTCGAAATTAACTATTTTGCCGTTTACTCTTGCCCCTACCATTTTGTTTCCAATAGCGGTATGAATCATGTAAGCAAAGTCAACAGGTGTGGAGCCGGCAGGAAGGTTAATAACATCGCCTTTAGGTGAGAAAACATATATCCTGTCGTTATAAATATTAAGCTCTGTTTTTACAGTATCCATGAACTCCTTATTGTCGCTCATGTTCTGCTGCCATTCAAGTATCTGTCTTAACCATGCAAGTTTCTTTTCTTCCTGCTGTGTAGTAAGACCTGTGTTGCCTTCTTTATATTTCCAATGTGCCGCAATACCGTATTCAGATGTACGGTGCATTTCAAATGTTCTTATCTGTATTTCAAAAGGCTCGCCGTTTGGCCCTATAAGTGTGTTGTGCAGTGACTGATACATGTTAGGCTTAGGCATGGCAATATAGTCCTTAAACCTTCCAGGCATAGGCTTATACATATCATGTACAATACCTAAAACAGCATAACAGTCCCCTACTGTGTTAACAATGGCTCTTACGGCAAAAAGGTCGTAAATCTGGTCGAATGTCTTATGCTGGTTACGCATTTTTTTGAATATACTGAACATGTGCTTGTTTCTGCCGTAAACCTTGCCTTCAATGTTGTTTTCCTTCATTTTTTCGGTAAGGTCTTTTACAATACTGTTAACGTATGTAAGGCATTCTTCTTTTTTCATCTCTATTTTTTCAAGTAAGTCCTCATATTCCTGAGGGTAGAGATATTTAAAGCACAAGTCCTCCAGCTCGGTTTTAATTTTGGCAATACCAAGTCTGTCGGCTAAAGGTGCATAAATGTCCAGTGTTTCTTTGGCTTTTTCGTTCTGCTTAGCCACAGTCATATAATTTAAAGTACGCATATTATGAAGCCTGTCGGCAAGCTTAATAAGGAGCACTCTTATATCCTTGGCCATGGCCATAAACATTTTACGGAAGTTTTCGGCCTGTATTTCTTCTTTAGAAACCGAAACGGAATAAGAAAGACGGCCCAGCTTTGTAACGCCGTCTACCAAAGTAGCTATTTCCTCACCAAAATATCGTTCAATATCAGCGTAAGTATACGGAGTGTCCTCTATAGTATCATGGAGCAGTCCGGCTATAATGGTTTCCATGTCCATTTCAAGCTCAGCCAGAATATACGCCACTTTAAGAGGGTGGATTATATACGGTTCACCGGATTTTCTTTTCTGCTCTTTATGTGCACTGCATGCAAAATTAAAAGCATTTTCAAGCATGCTGAAATCCCTTGTAGGATGGTAGAGCATAATTCTGTCAGTCAGTTCTTTATATAAATCATTTTCAATAGCCATAACCCCAATCCCCCTTTCCAAGTCAAAATTCAAAACAAATTAAATAAAACTTCATATACATTACCCCTTCGGAAAAAGCATGTAATTACGATGTTATTTCGGAATGCTTTTTTCCTTTCTTACCAATTAATAGTATAAAAATAATTATAATTTACAGACAAAACAATTTCAATAGAATAAACGCAAAATATGCAAAAGCCGGCCTGTAATGAATAAATTATTTCCCTCTTTTGCAACTCTTTTATAACTCATTTATAAATAATAAACACTTTTTTGTAAATTAATACAACCGCCGGCAAAAAGTACATAAAACATTTGTAATGAGATTGTATTTTAAACATTGATTTTTTAATGTATACTAATAACAGAGATAAACAAATAATTCAAAATTACATTTTGGAGGAAATACATAATGAAGCACCAAAGACTTTTAAGCTATGTAAGGCGTGCCGTTGAGGACTACGCCATGATAGAAGAAAACGACAAAATAGCAATAGGCCTTTCCGGCGGCAAAGACAGTATATGCCTGCTTTTGGCATTAAGCGATTTACGCAGGTTTTACCCTAAAAAGTTTGAAATATGTGCCATTACCGTATCCCTTGGTTTTGACGGCACTGATTTTTCAGCCATGAAAGAGCTTTGTGACAAAATAAATGTAGAATACCATGTTGTAAATACAGATATAGGCGAAATTATATTTAACGAGCGAAAAGAAAGTAATCCATGCTCGTTATGTGCTAAAATGAGAAAAGGTGCACTTAATGACAAGGTGGAGGAACTTGGATTTAATAAAATAGCATTAGGCCATAACCGTGATGACATTGTAGAAACATTTATGATGTCACTTATATTTGAAGCCAGAATAAACACATTTGCACCGGTTTCGTTTTTGGACAGGAAAAAAATATATTCAATCCGGCCTTTAATGTATGTACCGGAAAAAGAAATAAAAGGCTATATATCCAAAAACAATATAACCATAGTCAAAAATCCGTGCCCTGCTAACGGCAATACAAAACGTCAGGAAATAAAAGAGCTTATAGCCGATTTAGGTAAAAAATACGATAATTTAGACGGCAAAATTTTCAGTGCCATAACACGTTCACACATTAAAGGCTGGTACAAGGAGTAATGAAATATGCCAGATAAAAGCTACTATGAAGAACAGAATAATAAAGGCCTTCTGCACTTAAGGGAACTTATAGACACCCTTCCGCCTTTTACATCGGAGTTTTTCCGCAGTTTAGGCCAAAGGAACACTTCCGTTCGTACAAGAATTAACTATGCTTATGATTTGCGGCTGTTTTTCAATTTTTTAATAGATAATAACCCTCTTTTGTGCACCAAAACAATAGAAACCCTTACTGTCGATGACTTGGATAAAATAGAAACAACCGACATAGACCTTTTTTTGGAATACATAACACTTTATCAAAAGGAAGTGCCGGAAAGCGAAAATTCGTTTGTAAACATGCAAAACGGTGAAAAAGGCAGAGCCCGAAAATTGGCCGCAATCCGCAGTATGTATAAATATTTTGTTAAAACCCAGAAGATAAAAACAAATCCTGCTTCATTGGTAGACACTCCAAAAGTACATGATAAAGAAATAATACGTCTTGAGCCAGACGAAACTGCCAATCTTCTTGATGAGGTGGAAAATGGCAACGACCTTACAGAAAAACAAAAGCAGTACCACGAAAAATACAAAAACCGTGATTTAGCCATAGTAACACTTCTTGTAGGCACCGGAATGCGTGTTTCGGAGTGTGTTGGAATAGATTTAGACGACATAGACTTTAAAGCAAGCAGTGTTAAAGTAACACGAAAAGGCGGAAATGAAACAGTGCTTTATTTCGGAGATGAAGTTCAGGAGGCGCTTTTAAACTATTTTGAAGAACGCAAAGATATACAGCCAAAAGCCGGAAGCGAAAAAGCATTTTTCCTTTCAGCCCAAAAAACACGTATTACAACAAGAGCCGTACAGCTTCTTGTTAAAAAATACTCAACTGTCAGTGTAAAACTCAAAAAAATAACACCACATAAACTGAGAAGCACATACGGTACAACACTTTATAACGAAACAGGCGACATTTACCTTGTAGCCGATGTTTTAGGCCATGCCGATGTAAATACTACAAAACGGCACTATGCAAGAATGGAGGACCACAACCGACGCAAAGCCGCTAAAATAATTAAGCTTAGAAAGGAGTAATTAAATGGATATTGCATTTTCACAAATTAATGAAATATTTAAAAAACGCACTTTAAACCCCAACGGTGCATTAAAGCCTGCCTCAGTGCTTCTGCCCCTTTTTGAGGAAAACGGTGAAATTAAGCTTCTTATAACCCAGCGTGCCTTGGATTTAGACCGTCAGCCGGGGGATTTCTGCTTTCCTGGCGGCCATGCCGAAAATAACGAGTCCCCGGAAGAAACAGCCGTTAGAGAAACATTTGAAGAAATAGGAATACAGGAAAAAGATATAGACATACTGGGAAGGCTTGATTTTATTATTTCGGCTTTTGGACTTTACATAATACCCATAGCCGCCAAAATAACGCCTGAAGCAGTTAAAAACATATCCATAAGCCATGTAGAAGTTGAAAAAGTAATATCCGTACCCCTTAAGTTTTTCATGGAAACAGAGCCTGAAAAATATACCATAAACATGCTTTACGACTTTCCGGCAGATTTTCCTTTTGACAAAATATTCGGTGGAAAAAATTACCAGTGGTCAAAGCCTAAAATGGTTGAATATTTTTACGAGTATGAAGGCAATGTTATTTGGGGTTTAACAGCCGGAATAATACGGAATTTGTGCTCAATACTGAAAAACAATTAAAAATATCAAAAAAGTACGAAACTCTTTTTTAGAATTTCGTACTTTTTATTATGTACTGTAATTTAAAGTTTTATTTTTTAATTATGCCGCTGTTTTTAATTGACTCAACAACTTTCTTCATGCCTTCCACATCCTGAACAAGAGCTACACGAACATAGCCTTCACCAAGACTTCCGAAAACACTGCCCGGAACACAGAATACACCGGCTTTATCTATAAGCTCCAGAACAAAATCGTTTGAGTTTGTATATCCTTCAGGAAGCGGAGCCCATGCAAACATTGTGCCTTCTGATACAAGGCCTTTCCAGCCTATGCTCTCAAGTCCGTCTCTTAAAGCATTTCTGCGGCGTTCATACTCTGCTCTGTTTCTTTCAACACTGTCCTGAGGGCCTAAAAGAGCCGCAACAGCCGCCTTCTGAACAGGTATAAAAATACCGTAGTCAATCTGTGAACGAAGTTTTTTAAACTGACTTATAATTTCTTTGTTGCCTAAAGCAAAAGAAATTCTTGCTCCTGTAAGGTTGTATGTTTTGGAAAGTGAGTTAAACTCAATTCCTACATCCTTAGCGCCTTCTATTGAAAGGAAAGAAATTCCTTTTTTGCCGTCATATACAAGCTCTGAATAAGCATTGTCGTGAAGAACAATTACATTGTATTTTTTAGCCCATGCCACAAGCTCTTCATAAAAGCTTACAGGTGCCAAACGGCATATAGGGTTTGCCGGGTATGAAACAATAATAGCTTTTGCCTTTTTTGCCACATCTTCCGGTATGGAGTTAAAGTCTATAAGATAGCCGTTTTCTTCTCTAAGCTCGTAATACTCAATATTTGCATCATTAAGCATAGGGCCTATTGCAAAAACAGGGTAACCAGGATTTGGCACAAGAACAGTATCCCCAGGATTGCAGATTGTAAGAGCAATACGGCTCATGCCCTCCTGAGAGCCGTAAAGTGACATTATTTCGTCTTTTTCAAGCTCTACATTATATCTTCTTTTATACCAAACCTGAACGGCTTCAAGCATTTCGTCTTTGTCTGTAATGGCATATTTAAAATTCTCAGGAATTTTGGCGGCTTCTACAAGGGCGTCAACTACATGCTTTTCAGGCAAAAAGTCCGGTGTTCCTACTGAAAGGTCAAAAACCGGTTTGTTTTCTTTTAACCTTTCTTTTTTGATGTTGGCCAGCGTAGTAAATATACCCTCTTTAAAGCTGTCCATTCTGTCTGCAAATTTAATTTCCATGTCTATCCCTCCAAAATTGCCGCTTTTTAGCGATTTGTTTATTATAATAAAAATAAATAAGAGTAAAAAAAATACCCTATACTTTTAACAGTATAAGGGTATTTTTTAATTTAATCAACTGTTATTTTGCGAAATTAGGTGAATACTTAGCCGCAAGAAGTATAGCTTCAGCCATGCTTACTTCGCTTACAATATTCTTTCCGGCAATATCAAATGCTGTTCCGTGGTCTACAGATGTACGGAGTATAGGCATACCGCCTGTAATAGCTATTGTACGTTCAAAGTCCAGAGTTTTTGTAGCAATATGTCCCTGGTCATGGTAGAGACTTAAAACGCTGTTGAATTTGCCTTTAAGTGCAAGGTGGAAAACAGAGTCAGCACCTATAGGGCCTGCTACATCGTAACCCATTTTTTTGAGTTCTTCAACTGCCGGTATAACTTCGTCAACTTCTTCTGTTCCGAAAAGACCATGCTCACCGCTGTGAGGGTTAAGTCCGGCAATAGCCATTGTGCCTTCTGTTACACCAAGACGTTTTAAAACTTCTTTGCAGCGGATAACGTAATCAATAATTCTGTCTTTTTTTATCATGTCACAAGCCTGTCTTAATGAAACATGTCTTGTAAGGAAGAATACTCTTAAGCCTCTTACTTCAAACATTGTAAGAGGATCCGGTGTGTTTGTAAGAGCACCGAATATTTCTGTATGGCCTATAAAGTTAATGCCGCCTGCTCTTAATGCTTCTTTGTTAATTGGTGTTGTGGCTACGGCATCAACTTTTCTGTCATTAGCAAGGGAAACGGATTTTTCAATATACTCATAAGCAGCCTTGCCACACATTCCCTGAACTTTTCCAAACTCGAATTTATCCATGTCAATGTTGTCAAGGTCTATAACATTAATAACATTTTCTGAATAATCACCGTTTTCAGGCTCTTCTATAACATTAACTTTAAAGTTTTTGCCTGTAATTTTAACGGCATTTTCAATTATTTTTTTGTCGCCTACTACAACACATCTTGCAGCATCAAATATTTCTTTAAGGGCTAAAGCCTTAACTGTAATTTCCGGGCCTACTCCTGCCGGGTCGCCTATTGGTATGGCTATTAAAGGTTTCATTATCAATTCCTCCAAATTTTCAGTTATTTATTTTTCTAAGCAAATAATTCATGCATGTTTTCATGGCATAGCGGTCGCCTACCATTCCGCCTTTTGTTACTATTTTAAGTCCGTCAAACTCACCGGAAAGCATTTCACCATGAGCTGCCAAAGGCGCTACGTCCTCCACCAGTTTAAGGCCGGCTACATTAAGTCTTTTGCATACAGCAACTGTTATGTCTCCGCCGGAAGTGTAAAGACCTTTAAATGACTTATCTCCCCGGAGAATTTTTTCTGTTACTTCGGCAAAAGCATCGTTTATAATACGTGATACACCTTCTGCCGATGTATTGTAATATTCCATGTATGTTTTAAACGAAATTCGTTTTGCCGGGAATATGCCATCTCCTACAACTGAGCACATCTCGTAATCATCACATTTATAGAGTATTTCGTTTGCAAGACGGGCTATTTCAGCTTCACGTCTTTCAGGACTTCTTAAAAACTCCTCTGTTTCGGCATAAATATTGAGTGTTTTAGGCTGTGTCTGTAAAAATTCCTCAAGCTGGCCTCTTGCTACGGCATTTGTTGTGCCTATAACAGCCAAAACTTTATTATTGCTCTTTTTAGCCTTTGTGCTTGGCACAAGCTTACTTACAACAGTTGCCGTAAATATGCCCGGGTCTACTGCAATAAAGTTTACACCGCTTTTAATAACGGCATCGGCAACAAGGTCCATATCATCCTGAGTAAGGCTGTCGAAAATTATAATTCTTTTGCCTTCCTTTTTGTAAAGCTTAATTTTGTCTGATATGTAATCAACACCGTACATCATATCGTCTACCATAATGGAGCCAATATCATATTTTGACTGCTTCCTGAAAAGCAGCGCCGGAAGCGGAGTATTAATTGAGGCCAAAGGGTCGGCAGCGGCTTCGGTTTTGTGCAGCGGCACACCGTTAACAAGTACGTAACCGCCTATAATAACCCTGTTTGCCTGCGGGAAACACGGCACAACCATAGCAATGGCTTCGTTATCCAAAGCATCAAGCATAGCATCTGTTTCACTGCCTAAATTGCCTCTTAAAGTAGAGTCAATTCTTTTGGAATACACAGATATATTTTCGTTCATAAAGAACTTTGTAGCGTTATACACCAGTTTGTATGCCGTGTCGGAATTAACCTGACGGCTGTTTGTAGGGTAAACAATACAGTCACAATCCGGCATATTATTAGGGTCAAGGCCTTCCATATTAACAATAGAGTATGTATCGTAACCGTATCCGCTTATCATAACTCCGGTGGCGTTTCCGCCTGTAAGGTCGTCAGCAATTACAACACACTTGTGCATAAATTATCCCCCTTCAGGTTGCTTTTTTGATTATAAAACAAGCTTAATACATGTGTGAAATATACAATTTTATCCACAAAACAACGTATAAAGCCGTATAATTTGTTATTTATAACCAATATTATATTCCAAAGGGTAATAAGTGTCAATGTAGCTTTATGCATCAAAATAGCAGTAAACCCATGTTTTAAATTCAGCCAAAAGCCTTAAAAACATGGGTTTATGCCTTATCACAAATTAAATATCAATTTGTTTTTTCAGTTAAAAAAATGTTTTTTGCTTAATTAAATTATAGTTAAATTTTATTTAAACAGCATCAGATAAATTTGCATATTCTCTGCATAGAACATTCGTTAAAGCCAAAAGCTTCGGCCTTTGTAACTTTGCCGTTGGCAACTTCAAGCATTTCGTTAAAAAGGTCTTCGCCTCTCTGGTCAATAGTCTTTTCACCTGTTAAAACAACACTGGCATCAAAGTCTATGTTGTCCTTCATGTTGGCATAAGTTTTGGCATTGCCTGTTACTTTAATTACAGGTGCAATAATATTTCCTGTAGGTGTTCCACGGCCTGTTGTAAATATTATAAGCTGGCAGCCGCCGGCAACCATAGCTGTAACAGAAGCCACATCAAAGCCCGGTGTATCCATAATAAGAGCACCTTTTTTAGTAGGCATCTGAGCATATTCAAGAACTTCCACAATAGGTCTTGTGCCGCCTTTATAAATACAGCCAAGTGATTTTTCTTCTATTGTTGAAATGCCGCCTTCTTTGTTTCCCGGTGTAGGCTGGCCTGTTCTTAAATTCTGGTTTACATTAGCCAAATGGTCCTCAAGGTCTTTACAAATGCCAATAATCTGTTTTTTAATTTCAGGTGTTGCTGCTCTTTTTGCAAGTATATGCTCAGCACCTATAAACTCTGTTGTTTCGCTCATAACAGCAGAACCGCCGTTATCTACAACCATATCACTTACTTTTCCTACAACTGGGTTAGCTTCAAGTCCGCTTGTGGCGTCGCTTCCGCCACATTCAAGACCGATAAAAAGCTCGCTTAAAGGAATTTCTTCTTTTTTAACAAGTGACGCTTCCTGAACAAACTTTCTTGCTGCCTTAACGGCTTTATTAATGGCATTTACTGTGCCGCCTTCGTCCTGAATAACTACAACTTCCAATGGTTTATTTGTTTTTTCTCTTATAGCGTCGGCCATTTTCTCAGGGGTGCATCCTTCGCAGCCAAGACCTACAAGAACAGTAGCATAAATATTAGGGTTAGCGGCAAAACCTGAATACATATCATAACAAATTTTAAGATTCTGCTCTACTTCCGAACAGCCTGCCTGATTGCTTACATACACAGCACCTTCTACTTGGTCGGCTACAATCCTGCATGTTTCGCTTGAACAAACACAAGTCGGCAGAATAAGAACTTTGTTCCTTATGCCTGCTTTGCCGTCAGGCCTTCTGTATCCCATAAAATTCATATTGTGTTTCCTCCTTTAATCAGTAAAATTACAGCTCGTCCTCATAATTTCGTGGAAGTGACATAATGTTTTTATGACTAATCCAGCTTCCTTCTTCGGCATCAGATGTCATACCGCCTATAATCTGGCCGTACTTAATAACATGCTCGTCTTTTTTCATGTCTTTAAGGGCTATTTTGTGATATGCCGGTATATTTTCTTTAGCTGTAACGGACATTTGTACTCCGTCTTTAACATAGCAAACTTTGTCGCCTTTTTCTACGTCCTCAACAACAGTTGCCACAGTGTCAACAGGTCTTAACATAAGAGCTTTTTTATCCATTGATGAACCCCTCCTTTTTATAATATTATAAATCCAAACACACAATATTTCAATAGATTAGGTATTAAAAATACGTTATATTTAATTTAACAGTAAAATTTTTACGTATAATATATTTAAAAGCCTTTATACAGTCAAAAGCGTCGTATTTTAACTTATTTATACATATTTTTAATAACAATTACATTTCATACAGCAATACCCTCTTTACATAACGACATTTTTTAATTATACTTACATCATATAATAGATTGGAAGTGATAACATGAAAGTAGAAAAGATAAGCGAAAACCAGATAAAACTTATACTTACAAGCGCTGACCTTAAAGAAAACAATCTAAAGCTGGAGGAACTTATCAAGCCTTCCGACAAAACACAGGACCTTTTCAGAGGTCTTATGGAAAAGGCCTTCAGCCAGTGTGGTTTCGAGGTTGACAACACTCCTCTTATGGTTGAGGCTACACCTATTTCTGTAGACGGACTTATGATTATAGTTACCAAGCTTCCTGATAAAAACTCGCAGAAAGAGAACATGGCCCTTATGTCACAGAACAAAGATTTAAGGCGCTATAAGAAAAAAGGCGTTTCGGCACTTAAAAACGAGCCTGTTTCTGAGGAAAACATAATTATTTATTCTTTCCTCTGCCTTGATAATGCCATAGACGCTTCTGTACGTATAGCAGGAACATTCACAGGCTTTAGTGAGCTTTATAAATATAACCGTAAATATTTTCTTATTCTGCAAAGTGACAAAAAAGAAAACGACGAAACAATGGAGTTTGTGCTTAACGAATACGGAAACAGATATGCCTCTAACGTGCTGACCAAGTATTATTTAATGGAACAAGGAAACGTATTAATACATAACCCGGCAGTAAAAACAATATACGACAATTTCGCTTAAAACCACTTGCGGCTCATTCCTTTTGGGAGTGAGCCATTTTAAATTCATAACAATAAATTCGGAGTCTTTAATGAAAAAAATACTTAAATTTATATTTGCTCTTGTAGTTTTAATTTTTGCCCTATATGCCTATTCACGGTATATAGAGCCTAATATGCTGACAGTTAAAACACTTGATGTTTTAACCGAAAAAAATATTAACGATTTTAAAGCCGTATTTTTTACCGATACCCATTTTGGTGAATTATACGGTGTTGAAAATGCCCAAAAAATTACAGATAAAATAAATTCTTTAAATGCAGATATTGTTATATTCGGCGGTGATTTGCTGGATGACTATTACCGGGACAGTGAAAAACTGGACTTTAACAAGCTTAAAACCGCCCTTTCATCTATTACGGCCAAAAGCGGTAAGTTTGCCGTTTACGGAAACCATGACTACGGCGGTGGTGCTGAAAATCTTTATGAAGATTTTATGTCATCCTGTGGTTTTACCGTTTTATCAGATGAAAGCGTTATACTTGATGAATATAATATAGAAATAATAGGCTTTGACGACATTATGATGTCCTATACCGAGCCTGAGCTTTATACACTTAAAAGCGATTACTTTAATATAATAGCCGCTCACGAGCCGGAAACAGTTAAATTTATTAAAAGCCACAGCGATAATTTTATGTTTTCAGGCCATACCCACGGAGGACAGGTTTTTATTCCGTTTTTAACGGATAAAATACTTCCACCGGGCTCCGGCGGCTTTAGAAAAGGCCTTTACACCCAAAATGAAATAAACACCGATACATCAATAAACCTTTATGTAAGCAGCGGCATAGGCCTTACAAAAGTGCCACTTAGGCTTTTTAACCCGCCTGAAATAATAGAAATTAATTTCAAAAATCAAAACTGATTTTGTCGGCATATTTTTTAATTACAAAATAATTATATTTTATTTTTTGTACCTGCAATATTTCTGTTCTGCACTCATATACTTAAACATAAAAAGGAGGTATAAAAAATATGTATTATCCAAACTGCACCTGCCCAGACGGCTCAACACCGGATAAGGAGCCGGCAAAGCCTGATATGTCATACATCCGTTTTTTAAACGCCATACCAAATAAACCGGAGTTAGTAATTGACATATATGTCAACAGAAAACTTGTAGTTAAAAATCTTAAATATGAGGACTTTACAGAGTATATCCCGGCTAAAATAGGCGTTTATAATGTACAGATTTATCCTGCCGGAAACAATACCGAGCAGCTTCTTGACATAAGAATAACAACAGAGCCGGACAAAATTTACACGGCAGCAGCTATAGGCACCGTTAATAACGTAGAACTGGAAGTATTCGAGGATAAACACATTGAAGACAATGCCTCAAATGCTTATATGCGCTTTGCAAACCTCTCACCTGACAGCTCGGGCCTTAATGTATTTATAGACGATGTGCCTGTAGTTTACGACCTTCAGTATATGGAAGTTACCGACTATCTTAAATTAAACGATGGAAAACACACAATGAAAGTAGAAACAGCCGACAACAATAAAACCGTTATATCACATCCTAATATGGTTCTTAAAAACGGCTATATTTACACATCTTATATGGTAGGTCTTGTAAACGGAGAGCCGTTTATACAAGTCCTTATACCTCTTGACGGCTCAAGCTATATTAAAACAGATAATAAAGATTGATAATTTCAAAACAATATTTATTTTAAAACGGTACGGCTTTTGCCATACCGTTTTGTTTTGATTAAAATACCATATAGACTTAAATTTTGCTAAAAAAATTCATATATTAATATAAACAATGATAATTTCATAACAAAAAATAATAGTAAATAACACAAAAAAGATGTATAATTTTATAAACAGTATTGTTGTTAAAATTTACAAGTAAGGGGGATTGTCTTTTGAGCCGACTTAGTATTATAACACCGGATTACGCCCAAACCGTGGTGGAAAATCTCTATAAGGACATAGAACGAAGAATAACAGCCAGCCCGCCGGGTATATGCCCTATTGATATTTCAAACGCCTTTTTGAAAATGTGCCATGCCCAAACCTGCGGAAAATGCGTTCCATGCCGTGTTGGTCTTACACAGCTTTCAAAACTAATGGATGATGTTTTAGACGGCAATGCAACACTTGAACACATAGACATTATAGAAAAAACAGCCCGTGTTATTAAAAATACATCTGATTGTGCCATAGGATATGAGGCCGCAAACATGGTGCTTAAAGGTGTTGTGGGCTTTAGGGACGATTACATAGAACACATTGAAAACAAACGCTGTAGATTTAATATTTATCAGCCGGTGCCTTGTGTTTCTCTCTGCCCTGCCGGAGTAGATATACCCGGTTATATAGCCCTTGTAAACGACGGACGCTGTGCCGATGCCGTAAGGCTTATAAGAAAAGATAACCCGTTTCCGGTTTCATGTGCCTTTGTATGTGAACACCCTTGTGAGGCACGCTGCCGAAGAAACATGATAGACGATTCAATTAATATCCGTGCTTTAAAGCGCTATGCCGTAGACCATGTCGGAATTGTTCCTGCACCTGAAAAAGCCGCTTCTACCGGCAAAAAAGTAGCCATTATAGGCGGCGGCCCAAGCGGACTCAGCGCTGCATATTACCTTTCACTTATGGGTCACAGTGTTGAAGTATTTGAAAAGCGAGATAAATTAGGCGGAATGCTCCGCTACGGCATACCAAGCTACCGCCTGCCAAGAGAGCGCCTTCAGGAAGATATAGAGTGCATACTTTCAACAGGTGTTAAAGTGCATACAGGCGTTGAGATAGGCAAAGACATTACAATACCTCAGCTTAATGATGATTTCGACTGTATTTATATTGCCATAGGAGCCCATAACGACAAAAAAATAGGCATAGACGGCGAAGATAAACGAGGTGTAATTTCTGCCGTTGAAATGCTCCGTTCCATAGGAGACAACACACTTCCGGACTTTACCAAAAAACGAGTTGTAGTAGTTGGTGGCGGTAATGTGGCCATGGACTGTACAAGAAGTGCCAAACGTTTAGGTGCCGAAAGCGTAACTTGTGTTTACCGCAGGCGCCGGGTTGATATGACAGCCCTTCCGGAAGAAGTTGAAGGAGCCGAGTCCGAAGGATGCGACATACTTTGCCTTCAGGCACCGGTTAAAATTTCAGGTGATGAAGACGGAAATGTAACTTCTATATGGGTTCAGCCTCAAATAGCCGGTGAAATAGATAAATCCGGCAGGCCTAAACCGGTAAATGCCAATGCAGCACCTATACGCCTTGCCTGCGATATAGTAATAGCAGCCGTAGGCCAAGGCATAGAAATTCAGCCATTTGAGGAATTCGGCGTTAAAGTAAAACGTGGAGTTATAGACACTCTTGCCAGCAACGAGGTTACAAATATAGACGGAATATTTGCCGGCGGCGACTGCGTTACAGGCCCGGCAACAGTAATAAGGGCTATAGCAGCCGGTAAGGTTGCCGCAGCCAATATAGACGAATACCTTGGCTTTAACCACATAATTTCAACTGATGTTGAAGTTCCGCTTCCACGCCTTAATGTAAAGCCTGCCTGTGGAAGAATGAACACCAAAGAACGCAGTGCCGGAGAGCGAAACAGCGACTTTAATTTAATAGAAACCGGCCTTACTCAGGAAGAAGCTCTGCTGGAGTCCAGCCGCTGTTTAAGATGCGACCATTACGGATACGGCATATTCAAAGGAGGTAGAATTGATAAATGGTAAAACTTACAATAGACAACATACCTGTTGAGGTAAGCGAAAACACCACTATACTGGAAGCCGCCAAAGCCGCCGGTATAAATATACCTACCCTCTGCTATCTTAAAGACATTAACGAAATAGCCGCCTGCCGTGTTTGTATAGTTGAAATAGAAGGCATGGACAGGCTTATATCATCCTGCAACAACTCCGTTCGTGAAGGAATGAAAGTATACACCAACAGCCCAAAGGTACGTGAAGCCAGAAGGGTTAATGTAGAGCTTATACTATCCCAGCACAACACAAACTGTGCTTACTGTTCAAGAAGCGGCAACTGTGCACTGCAAAAAGTAGCCAACGATTTAGGCATATATGAAACGGCCTACGAAAAAATAGTGCCTAAAAAGAACTGGAGCCCAAGAGCCATACTCAAAAGAGATGCCTCAAAGTGTATAAAATGCATGAGATGTATACAAATTTGTGATAAAGTGCAGAGCCTTCATATTTGGGATGTAGACGGCACCGGTTCCAGAACAACGGTAGATGTAGCTAAAAACAGACGTATTATGGATTCCGACTGCTCAATATGCGGCCAGTGCATTACTCACTGTCCTGTAGGTGCTCTTTATTGCCGGGACGATACAGATAAGTTTTTTGATGCCTTAGCCGATGAAAATAAAGTAGTTGTGGCACAAATAGCCCCTGCCGTAAGAGCTTCTTGGGGTGAAGAATTAGGCATTGAGCGTGAAAAGGCAACTGTAGGCAAAATAACGGCGGCACTTAAAAGAATGGGTGTTAAGTATGTTTTTGATACCGATTTTTCAGCCGACCTTACTATTATGGAAGAAGGCAGTGAGCTTATAAAGCGGCTTTCGGAAGGTGAAAACAAGTACCCTCTTTTTACTTCCTGCTGTCCGGCATGGGTACGTTTTATGAAATCCCAGTACCCGGATATGGTAGACTGCCTTTCAACAGCCAAGTCACCTCAGCAGATGTTCGGTGCCATACTAAAGGATTATTATTCAAAAGTAATGGGTATACCGGCAGAAAAACTGTTTTTTGTTTCAATTATGCCGTGTGTAGCTAAAAAGAAAGAAGCCTCACTTCCTACAATGGACGATGCCAAAACAGGCCATGATGTGGATTTGGTTCTTACAACCCGTGAGCTTGTTAAAATAATACGTGCCGAGCACATAAATGTTGAAAGCTTAAGCGACATGCCTTTTGACAATCCAATAGAAACCAGCAGCGGTGCCGGAGTAATATTCGGCACAACAGGCGGAGTTATGGAAGCGGCTTTAAGAACTGCATACTTTATTGTAGAAGGCCATAACCCTGAGCCTGACATGTTTAAAGATGTACGAATAGAAAGCGGAATTAAAAAAGCCGTGTTTAAATTAGGCCAAAAAGAATTAAATATAGCCGTTGCCAGCGGTCTTGGCAATGCCCGAAAGCTAATTAAAGATATAAGAAGCGGCAAAGAACATTTTGATTTTGTGGAAATAATGGCATGTCCCGGCGGCTGTTCCGGCGGCGGCGGTCAGCCTATACATGAAGGCAGTGAGCTTTATGCCATAAGGGGTAACGAGCTTTATACACTGGATAAGAACTCTCAAATCCGGTACTCCCATGAAAACCCTGTAATTGTAAATCTTTACAAAAACTATCTTGAAACACCTCTTTCAGAAAAAGCCGAAGAGCTTTTGCATACCGACCACCATGGCTGGGCAATGCCTTCTGAAATTGGCAGTAATTCATAAATACACTCTTAAAGGGTGTCGGCTCTTACCGATGCCCTTTAATAAATACAACTTAATTAATATTGGAGAAAAAAATGTATATTATATTTGTTTTAGTCAGTTTTATGGCCTGCGTTATAGGCCGTATATGTGGTCTTGGCGGCGGAGTAATAATAAAGCCCGTTCTGGATGCTTTCGGCCTTGTAAGCCCGCAGGTTATTAACTTTCTGTCAAGCTGTACCGTTCTTGTAATGACGGCATATTCCGTTTCAAAAGCCGTAGTTAAAAAAGATGTCCAAATGGATTTATCCATAAGCACACCATTAGCCATTGGCTCATGTATAGGCGGCATTGCCGGCAAAAAAGTGTTTACAGCTTTAATATCCCTTTTGCCTTCAGCCGATATGTCGGCTATGGTTCAGGCGGCAATACTGCTTTTTATGCTTATACCTGTTTTAATATTTACGGTTTTTAAAAGCAAAGTTCACACATACAGTATAAAAAACAAAGCTCTCTGCGTTATTGTAGGCTTTGTTTTAGGCGTAATTTCGGCATTTTTAAGCGGTGGAAGCGGGCCTATGAATATGGCTGTACTGCTGTTTTTGTTCTCTATGCCGTCAAAAGTAGCAGTTATAAACTCACTTTATATAATACTTTTTTCACAGATAGCAAGCTTTGTGCAAACAGTTGCCTCAAAAAACATACCGTCATTTAATATTTTAATACTTATCGGAATGATATTAGGCGCTATATTAGGCAGTGAATGTGGAAGGTTTGTAAATAACAAGGTAAGCTCAAAAACTGTAGACAAGCTTTTTATACTGCTTCTAATCTCTCTTATAGTGCTGAATATATTCAACATAGTAAAATATGTTTAATGATATGAAAGATACAGATTAAATTATTTAAACATTTTCAACTGGAATTTATATGATATAAATAAAAATACCGGCCTTTTCAGACCGGTACTTTTGTTTTAGAAGGGGTTTTAATGCAATTTTTTTATTAGGGTTTGTAATTTTAAGGGGTTATGTTTGCTTCTATGTTTTGTATTATGCCATTAAATTATGTATCCGAAATGGATATAGTGTAAACAATTTGTTAATACTGGTTTTTGCAAAAAAAGAGCCTCTGTATTAAATAACACAGAAGGCTCTTTAAATTATATTTTGTGATTCAGTATTTTTAAAGCCATATCCAGCATGTCATCCGGCACATCATTTACAAGAATTACATCTTTTAACTCTTTAAACTCCGATAAAAGCACATTTTTTATACTTTCTTCAAATGTATCTGCCGAAGCCGGACATGTCATGCACTGGCCAATAAGCTTTACCCGAAGTATGCTTTTATCAAAGCTTACTATTTCCATATCTCCGTTATGGCTTATTAAATATGGCCGTATATTTTTTTCTATGAAACTTTCAATTGCGTTTAAATTATTACTCATTATCTTCACCAAAATGAGCTATAGCCTTGGCCATTTTCTTTTTGCTCTCCAAATCACCCTGACGAGAAATCATAATCCTTTGTGCCTGTGGACTTCCTGCTCCGTGCATTGATTCCGTAAGGTATCCAACAGCGGCTGTGCCCAATGTAAGGTTTTCTATAAGTCGCATAATACGTATTCTGTCTTTAGCTGATACACCGGAAACACCTTTAAAATACTTAGCTATGTAAGGCCCGGTTACAGGGTTATCAATATCTACTTCCGAAGGAGCCGTTACCATAAGTCCCCCGGCTATATCCTGAGCAAGACGGGCTATTTCATAAGGCAGTCTTGTTACATTTTGCTTACATACATTGGCTAAAAGCAAATCAATAAGGCAGTTTCCCGACTCTGTCATAACACCTTCACAGGAGCAGGCAATACCGCAGGAGTAAAGTGTTTCGTTAAGATGAATCATCTCAATAAGCTTATCTTTAATATGGCTGGCCTTAGGCACACCGTTTATTTCGGCAGCAACAGCAGCAGCACCTATAAGCACATCGCCAACGCCTACTTTGCAGCCGCCGTAACTCTGTCTGTGGTAGCCTGCAAATCTTTCAACAAGCATTGAACAAAACTCTGTTTCACCGTTCATAAATATTCTGTCATTTGGCACAAATACATTGTCAAATACAGTAAGAGCCTCTACTCCGCCAAAAGCTCTGTTGCCTACATCAAGTTTTGAGCCTTCCAGCTTTCTTGTGTCACAGCTTTGACGGCCTACAATCATAAAAAGTCCTTTGGCATCAAGAGGAACAGCAAAAGAAAGTGCATAATCCTTGTCGTCAGGGCCCATGGCTACAGTAGGCATAACAAGTACCTCATGGGAATTGCAAATACCTGTCTGATGTGCCTTTGCTCCCCTTACAACAATACCGTCAGGACGTCTTTCAACTACTCTTAAATAAAGGTCTGGGTCTGCCTGTTTGCTTGGGGAAAGACCTCTGTCGCCTTTAGGGTCTGTCATGGCTCCGTCTATTGTAAGGTCTTTTTCCTGACAGTACTGAACGTATTTTTTAAATTTCTCGTGATAATCAGTACCGTATTTTTTATCTATCTCAAAAGTTGTGCTGTAAACTGCATTTATGGCATCAAGGCCTACACATCTTTGGAAGCATGCCGCTGTTTTCTGTCCACAGAGCCTTTGCATTTTTACTTTTTTAACCAAATCATCAGGGTTTTGATGTATATGAGTAAAACGGTTAATAGTTTCGCCTGTCAAATGGCTTTTAGCCGTCATTAAATCGGCATATCTTGGATTATTGGCTAAATCATAAGTCATTCTTACGGAATTAAGTGAAGGCTGTAAAATTGGATTACCAACAGCCGTTTCATACTCCTTGCCAAACATATATATCCTCATTTTTATTTTTTTAATGCTTTCAATATACTGTTCGCCTGTCATAAGTGCCATATTAATCAATCCTTTCGTATATTAAAGTTTAAAGCTTTCATACAATATAATAAATCTTAATATACCTTTGGGGCAATACAAAAATGAAAAAAATATTTCCCAATAAAATAAATTTTGTCTTTTTTAATAAATAAAAAATAAAAAAGGCGCCTGAATATAAATTTCAAACGCCTTAAATTATTTATTATTTTTACTAAGTTTATTCTTCTTCCGGTATGCCGAAATATACAAAGCCTTTTTTGCCGTCTACAGTTATAAGTGTTTCGTCTTTAATAAGGTCTGTAACATTTACTCCACACATAACAACAGGAATATCAAGTATATTGCCTATAAGTTCGGCATAAGCATTCTGTCCGTTATCCATTGGGCCTATTACAAGGGCACTGGCACGTTTTATATACGGCAGTATGGAGTTATCGGTTTTGCTTGTTACAAGTATATCCCCTGTTTTAAACTTTTTTCCGGCTTCACCGGCAAACTTTATAACATCGGCCTTGCCTGATACTCTTTTGTCGCCTACACCTTTTCCCTTGCAGATAACATTGCCTACAATATCAACACGCATTGTGTTTGTAGAGCCTGAAACACCAACAGGCACGCCTATGGCTATAACAACAGTGTCGCCGTTTTGTGCAAGACCGCTTTTAACGGCTGTGCTTAAAGCAAGGTCAAATACTTTGCTGTTGTCGGCTATTTCTTTTTCAAGCACCGGTTTACAACCCCAAACGAGATTAAGCTGTCGCCAAACCCTTTCTGAAGAGCTGCTGGCAGCTATAGGGCATACCGGTTTATACTTGGCTATCATTCTTGCCGTAAGGCCTGACTTTGTAACAGTAGCAATACAGCTTGTATTAAGTTCTGCAGCTGTGGCACAGGCAGCATAGCTTATGGCATTTGTCATGTTGCGGTGCATACTGTTAAAGTTACTTCTTAATTTATGGGTATAATCAATACTGTTTTCAGTTGTTTCGGCTATTTTAGCCATTATCTCAACAGCCTCTGCCGGATAATTGCCCTGAGCCGTTTCACCAGAAAGCATTATGGCATCGCTGCCGTCAAATATGGCATTTGCCACGTCACTTGCTTCAGCTCTTGTAGGTCTTGGGTTAGAAACCATAGACTCCAGCATTTGTGTTGCCGTAATAACCGGCTTACATGCATCATTTGCCTTTTTAATAAGTTCTTTTTGCACAAGCGGCACTTCGTCAATAGGTATTTCAACACCTAAATCGCCTCTGGCAACCATTATTCCGTCTGAAACTGCTAAAATATCATCTATATTTTTAACACCTTCACGGTTTTCTATTTTGGAAATTATAAATATATCCTTTCCGCCGTTTTCCTCAAGGACACGACGAATTTTAAGCACATCACCGGCTGAACGTATAAAAGAAGCCGCTACATAATCAAAGCCCATTTTAATGCCGAATATAAGGTCATCAATATCCCTTTGAGTAAGTATAGGCAGATTAATATATACATCCGGGATATTTACGCCTTTGTTAGAGCTTAAAAATCCGCCGTTTATAACTTCACACTCAATGTCTGTATCTTCAATGTTTAAAACTTTAAGCTCAACAAGTCCGTCGTCAATAAGAACTCTGCTGCCTTTTTCAAGCTCTAATGGAAGGTTTTGGTATGTAACGCTTACCATACTTTCATTGCCTTCCACTTCTTTTGTTGTGAGTATAAATCTGCTGCCTGACTCAAGATATATTTTTTTGTTGTCTTTAAAAGTTTTAATACGTATTTCAGGGCCTTTTGTGTCCAGTATAAGAGGTATAGGCACATTCATTTCCTGACGTACTTTTTTAACAGCATTTATAAGAACAGTACGTGATTCATAATCACCATGGGAAAAATTAATTCTTGCGGCATCCATGCCGTTTTCTATAAGCTCTCTTACCTTTTCTTCAGTATTTGTTGCAGGCCCGAGAGTACATACTATTTTGGTTCGCTTCATATAAGCCTCCTAATTAAAAATTTATGGTTTTTGTCAAATTTATAAAAAATGTTATATGCTTGTTTCTTAAAATCATTATGCCCAAAGCTGTTATATTTTATCAGATATATTGCTTTTTTTATATCTCATTACTACATTAGTATCCCCAAGCATAAGCTTTAATCCGTCTAAAAGCATTTCATCATCACAAACACAGCAGTCTTTTGAGCCTTTCATTACTTTGCCTGTTTCGTCTATTTTAATTATTACCGGTATTTCGCCGGGAAATTCCTTTAAAAGCTTAGTTGCCTTTGAAAATACTTCCATGTTTTCGGCTTTTAAATATAACTTATCCGGAACGGTTATTTCAATGTTTTCCTCAGTCTCGTCATCTGTTAAAGGCCGGATTTCCTCTGCTATAAGCTTAGCGTCGCTGTCGGAAGGCACATCTGCTTTTCCCTTTACAATAACTACATCACCAACATTTATAAAGCTTTGGCACATAGTGTATACATTAGGAAAAACAACGGTTTCAACACTGCCGTACATGTCCTCAACAGTTAAAAACGCCATTATTTTGTTGTTTTTTGTATATTTAATTTTTTTGGCATTTACAATACCGCCTAAAATAACTTTCTGCCCGTCATTAACGGCACATATATCATCGTCGCCTTTTATAAAGTCACGGCTTGTAACACTTACTTTGCGTTTAAGTATATCCTCATATTCCGAAAGCGGGTGTCCGCTTATATAAATGCCCAAAACTTCTTTTTCCATAGCAAGTATTTCGGAAACAGGAAACTCATCCATATCGG
>CALWSS010000072.1 GCA_944384255.1 uncultured Clostridia bacterium | reverse complement strand
TGGCAGGCTTTACTGTAAATGTGCCAAGTTTGTCGCTTTTAAGTGTAAGCCCGTTTTGACATATATTTTTTAATGTTTCACCACGGGCAATAAGGTTTATATCGTTAAATTTTGCAGCTAAACTGCCGCCTACTACTCCGCCTATGCCGCCTATTCCCAAAACAGCTATTTTCATATAATCACCTCGTTTAAAATTTGTAAAAAGCCTGTATTTAAGGCATTTATACAATAAATAATATATTAAAAAAACAAAAAAGTCTATTGAAATTTGGTTTTATTTGTGTTAAAATATTGCTTCGTAGTGAATCCTTGCTCTTGCCTTATGCAAGGGCCATAAGTCCAGAAGGAGGTGTATTTTGATGAATAAATACGAATTAGCTGTTGTACTCAGACCTGACCTTGACGAGGAGGCTAAAGCTGCTGAAATGCAGAAAATTCAGGACCTTATCGCAAGATTTGAAGGTACAGTAACAAAGGTTGATGACTGGGGCAAAAAAAGACTTGCTTATCCTATCCAGAAATTAAACGAAGGCTTCTATGCTTTCATTGATTTCGATGCAGAAGGAACTACTCCAGCTGAAATTGAAAGCCGTGTACGTATTATGGAAAACGTAATCCGTTACCTCATCGTTCGTAAAGAGGCCTGATTTTAGGAGGTAGTTTTTATGAACAAAGTAATATTAATGGGAAGATTAACAAGAGACCCAGAGGTTAGGTATTCCCAAGGTTCAACACCTTTAGCAGTAGCACGGTATACTCTTGCCGTAAACCGCCGTTTCAGAAGAGAAGGCGAGCCGGAAGCTGACTTTATTAATTGTGTGGCATTCGGCAAAGGCGGAGAGTTTGTAGAGAGGTTCTTTAAAAAAGGACAGATGGTAAGCGTAGTCGGAAGGCTTCAAGTTCGTTCATGGGACGATAAAGACGGAACAAAACGCTGGAGCACAGATGTAGTTACTGAAGAACATTATTTTGCTGAGAGCAAGTCTTCTTTTGAAGGCAGAATGGCTTCACAGCCGTTTAATCCACAGCCAAATGATTTTTCACAGATGCCACATCAGCAGGCAGCACCTAAAAGTGCACCTGATGCGTCAGACGGGTTCTATCCTATTGAAGAAGGCATTGACGACGATGATTTACCCTTTTAATTATAAAAGGAGGTTAACAGCATGATTCAGAAGAAACGTGGCCGCAGAAAAAAACGTGTATGCCAGTCTTGTGTAGATAAAGTAACAGTTATCGATTACAAGGATATTAATAAATTAAGAAGATACGTTTCTGAAAGAGGCAAAATTCTTCCAAGAAGAATTACAGGTAACTGTGCAAAGCATCAGAGAGCTTTAACAACAGCTATCAAGAGAGCAAGACATATTGCTTTAATGCCATATTCTCAGGACTAATAAGCATTTTAAGAGCCATTGCGTTATGCAGTGGCTTTTTTGCTGTTCAAAATTATTTAATAATTAGTTAAACTATTTTTTCTTTTAAGAATGTTTATTTTGTGGTATATTACATTTACATAATATCGTGTAGTTAATATATTCACAGAGGAATGATATAAAATGAAACCAACTCCAAAATATGTTTCCGATTTGCTTGACACACAGAAAAGCTATTTCAAAAAAGGCGGAACTCTTTCTGTTAAATTCCGTATTGAACAGTTAAATAAGCTCTATAATGCAATAGTTAAGTATGAACCGAAAATAGAAGAGGCACTTTATGCCGATTTAGGCAAAAATAAGTTTGAGTCATATACAAGCGAAATAGGCATAATACTAAACAGTATTTCAAACGCTAAAAAAAATCTGCCTAAATGGTCAAAGCCTGTTAAGGTTAAAACACCTGTTTATGCTTTGCCGTCTTCAAGTTATATACAGTATACACCTTACGGCAGTGTTTTAATTATAGGGCCGTATAACTACCCGTTTCAGCTTGTTATGGAACCTTTAATAGGTGCAATATGTGCCGGAAACTGTGCCGTTATTTGTCCGTCAGAGCTTACGCCTAATGTAGCTGATGTAATTAATGAAATTATAAAAGAAACATTTCATATACAGTTTATAAGCTGTGTTGAAGGCGGTATTGAAAATACCACAATGCTTATTAACAGTCCCTTTGATTATATATTCTTTACAGGCAGTCCACAGGTGGGAAAGATTGTTATGAAAGCCGCTGCTGAAAATCTTATACCTGTTACACTGGAGTTAGGCGGCAAAAGCCCTGTTGTTATAGACCGTTCTGCAAAGCTTAAAACGGCATGCCAAAGAATAGTTTGGGGCAAGTTTATGAATGTTGGCCAAACCTGTGTTGCGCCGGATTATATTCTTGTAGACAACAAAATAAAAGCCCAGTTTGTAAACGAAATTGAAAAGACAATACGCCATTTTTACGGAAACGACATTATAAACAATAAAGATTATGGAAGAATAGTAAATGAAAGGCATATTAAAAGGCTGAAAAACATTATAGAAAAGGATTACAGATATATTGCTTTTGGTGGAAAGGTTAACGAAGAAAAGCGCTTTGTTTCACCAACTGTTATTTGCCCGCCTGATGACTCGGCAGCATGTATGCAGGAAGAAATATTCGGTCCGATACTGCCAGTTTTAGGCTGTGACAACTTAGATGAAGCTATTGATTTTATTAATAAACGTCCTAAGCCTTTGGCTCTATATGTATTTAGTGAAAACAAAAAATCAATTAACAAAACAATAATGAATACTTCTTCCGGCGGTGTATGCGTTAATGATGTGGTAAGCCATATTATTAACCCTGAGCTGCCTTTTGGCGGAATAGGCCAGTCGGGAATGGGCACATATCACGGCAAAGAAAGCTTTTTGACATTTTCACATAAAAGGAGTGTACTTAAAAAGTCAACGGCTATTAATCCGTCTTTGGCATTTCCGCCTTTTAACGATATTAAGTTTAAGGCTGTAAAAAAAGTGTTCAAATAAAAAAATCAGAATATTATAAAACCAGAAAAGGTTATATAAAATGTTATAAAAAAGTTATAAAAAAGTTATTAAGAATAAAAAAACCGGTTTTATGAACCGACCCCCAAAAGTTAGACCTAAAACTAACAATAGGGAGGTCGGTTTTTTATGGCAAAATATTCATTTGAATTAAAAAAACAAATTGTACTTGAATATTTATCTGGTAACGGAAGCTCTGATTTTTTGGCAAAGAAATATAGTATTCCACAAAGTAAAATGGTTCGAAACTGGATAAAAAACTATAACGAACTTGGAGACAATGGATTGAGGCGCAGCAGGGAAAGGAAAA
>CALWSS010000071.1 GCA_944384255.1 uncultured Clostridia bacterium | reverse complement strand
CCATGTTTACGGCAACCTAATCAAATCAATGGGGTTTTGACCTGAAATCTTGGACAAAAATCAGCGAAAACCCTTTGTTTTCAAGGTTTCTAACCGTTGCCCTTATTATAACTGGTTAGTCAATTCTTCTTACAATCCCTGTAGCTTTCATTCTACATCCTCCTGTATCTTTTTTAAGCGGAACTTTAATTCCGTTCTTTTAATCTTTTTGTACTTGTAGTATTTGTATTGAATTAAAAATTATACAAAAAATGAAGATGCAAATAGTTGTTGAATTTTGGTAAATTTAAAGAAATAATATGGATTATATGTTTTCTGTTTTTCCTATAGTTAAAAAGTAAAAATTAAAAAAAATATTTTACTATTTATTTAATTAAGTATTCTTTTCAGCATACATTATTTTTCATTAAAAGTAATTTAACACACCATATTCCACTACTATTTAAACTTAATAAATTACATACTTTTATTCAGATTTTAATTAAACATATTTCAAATTCGCTTATTTTTCAAACATTGAATATTGTTTATTGTGGTCCTTTATCCATTTTGTAACAAATTCCTTAAATATACGGCATGTTTTTGTTACATGCATATCCTTTCTTTCAACAAGATACATATACTGCCCAGATTCAGGCAAATCAAGAGGAAGAACAGCCACGTCTTTATGTGGATAAAGTAAAGCACTGTAATCATACCCCAGAACTATTGCCTGATTTTTACTTACCAGTGATGTAAGAACAGACTCGTCCGAAGTTTCAACTAAAATATTAACATTTAATCCCGGCTCAAGAAGGAATTTATCTATATTCCGGCGAAAACAGCCATAGCTTCTGCCTTTTCCGGCTATGGTTTCTCCGTCCATATCAGAAAATGAAATAGCTTTTTTGCTTGCCAAAGGATGATTTTTATTTATACGTGCACAGTAAGACGTGTAAAAAAGCTCTGTTGCATTATACTGTGTAAAATCAATGGGACCGTTTACAACTGCTACCTCACATTTATGTGTCATAAGCCCGTCTAAAGCAAAATCATCGGTTGTATCTACTATGCTAAGTGTAATATCCGGGTAAGCCTTGCCAAAATCTTCAAAAAATTCAGCTGAAAGATATGCCGCAAAATGGTCTATAGCGTAAATAGTAAGCACACTCTTTTTTTGAGTTGAAAGAGTGTTCATTCCTTCAATATAGTTGTACTCATCAAGTAGTTTCATAGCATGAGGATAAAGAGAAACGGCAAAATCCGTAGGAAAAACGCCTTCCGATGTTCTTACAAATAACTTTTGTCCCAGTTCCTGCTCTATAGAACGTATTACCTTACTAACACCTTGACGTGAAACAAAAAGATGCTCTGAAGCGCTTTGGATATTTTGACAGCGAAATACTTCCGTAAAATAAACAAGCTGACGTTTGTTCATTGAACAACCCTCCTTTTTTATCAAACAATAATAATTGTAAAGCAACCTAAATGTTGCGTCAACATCTTCTTTTTCTTCTTTTGCCGTATTTTAAAATCGTATATACTTATGGCAAATACTTAAAGGAGTGAAAAATTTATGATAATTGAACAGATACGAAACGCAACTATTAAGATTCATTACGGAAATAAAGTTTTTCTTATTGACCCATGGCTTGCACCTAAAGACAGTTTCGGCTCTTTTGCATATTTGCCGGAATCAATGCCATTTAAAGCAACAGATTCACAAAAAAGCTTTATTTCAATGCCTATATGCCCTCTTCCTCAATCAGTTGAAGAAATACTTTCAGGTGTAGATTATTATATAGTTACACATATCCACCCAGACCATATTGATATGAATTTTGGTGGAACTGTAGGACATCCGCTTAACAAAGAAACTCCTGTACTTGTACAGAACAAAGAAGATGCTCAGGCTTTTTTAAATTCCGGTTTTAAAAATGTTGAAATACTCTCTGAAAGCGGTATATCTATTGGAAATGCAAAAATTACAAAAGTTCCTGCAAGGCACGGAGTTGATGTTCCATGTGGTTCAGCTATAGGCTTTATTATGGAAGGCGAAGAAAAAACTCTCTATGTTGCTGGAGATACTGTCTGGTATGAAAAAGTAGCCGAAAATATCGACAATTTTAAACCTGAAGTTATAGTATTAAATGCCTGTGCCGCCGAGCTTGTAGGCTTTGGTCGTTTAATAATGGACTCAGAAGATGTAGAAAAAGTAATAAAATACTCACCAGATTCCAAAATTATATTAAGTCACATGGACAATGTAGCTCATGCTTCTCTTTCCAGAACTTCTTTAAGTAATGCCCTTGAAAAAAGCGGAATGCTCTCAAAAGTATTAATTCCGCAAGATGGAGAAAAACTCGAGTTTTAATAAAAATTTTGGATTTATTCAAAAAAATTAAATACTAATTAATAAAATTAACTGCCTCAAAACAAAATCAAATTTTAAGCAAACACCCCAAAATATTATTAGTATTTTCATATATCTCTTAATAAAAGCAAATGCCGCTAAATGCGGCATTTATTTTTTTGTTATATTTAATTAAATTACGGTTTTCATATTCCCGTCTAAATCAAATTCGATGTAAAACTTATCTTCTCCAACAGTAAGCTGTGGTATACCTTCAGTTTCAGGTATCATAGCTTCAGATATTAAAATATTTTCTATTTCCAGTGAATTATTAACAATAACAATACGTGGATTTTCATAATCAATGTCTAAGCATGAAGCAACAGCGGCTTTCATAACCTCTTCTTCATTATCAACAATAATAGGTATTTGATACCCTACAGGGGAATATCCTGTTATAAAATTAGGGTATGTTTCATCAAAGCTGATTTTATGAAAGAACTTTTCGGTAGCCAAGTCAGCCCTGCCCATTCCTGTGGCGTTTCCATGGGATTCAGGTGTTAAATCAAATATACCAAGTCTTTGAGAATCAATGCCTTTATGGAGTTTAGGATTTGCACATCTTCCTGTTACATTTGGGTCCATGCCTGCACCACTGTAATTTTTTCCAAGTTCTTTTACAATAAGTACATCGCAGGAATTAAGAAAAATCCTTCCCATTTCTTTTTTGGCCTCTTTTAATAATTTCGGTTCTTCTTCAGGTATTTTATTTGCAGGCATAACAACTACTTTGCAGGTTTTATCAAAAGCATTTTCTATAAGCCCTACACCAAGTCGAATATTGGCATTTTTTATCATTTCATTGCCGATAAGAAAAATTCTGTGGGACATATAATCATCGCCTTTAGCATGGCAAATATGTGCACCGTACTGTTTGCCAAGACCAACGGCCATCATTTTCATAAGACCGCTTTCAACAGGGCCTTCAAAGCTTGTATGTGCCTTTATTCTGTTAAGAACAATAACTCCGTCAGCCTCAAAAGCATTTTTATCCATATAAACTGAAAAATCCTCGGCTTCGCCTACTTTTACCGTTTCCATAGAAGAAAGTATAGGACAGCCTATTGAATCTTCTGTAATTCCAAGGCTTTCAAGTATTTTTTTCTGTCCTTCGGCTGTAGCTCCTCCATGGCTTCCCATAGCAGGAACCAAAAACGGATAAGCACCCAGTTCCTTTACTTTATCTGCAAGCCAACGAGTTACAAACACCATGTTTGACACTCCACGACTGCCGCAGGTAATACATATTCTTTCTTTAGGCTTAATGGCATTTTTTATTTCAGGCTTAGAAAAATAATCTTCCAAAATACTGCCTATTTCTTCCCTGCTTAATTCATTGTGAGGAAAAGACTGATGCACCCGAACAAAACGTGGCAAATTTATATGGTTTACTAAGTTTGTAATTCCAGACATAACTTACCTCCATTAAAAATACAGTACTCAAATATTCCGCCGTTAATATTATTATACCAATTTAGTAATTGGTACAACCAGTATAAAACTTTTTATAAGAGTTTTCAATACTTTTATATTTGCCCTGTTATACAAAAATACAAAAATGCCTCGGATATTTTCCGAAGCATTCTGTTATATTTTTATGGTCTGTATAGAGTTCTTAAAATATGATGCCTTGTAAGCATACGTACTTTTTTTACATCACGCAGTTCAACTGCTTTTACAATTTCCTCATGCTGTTTAACACCTGTTTGCGGCATACCCT
>CALWSS010000070.1 GCA_944384255.1 uncultured Clostridia bacterium | reverse complement strand
CCGTTTTTCTTATACAAAAAGCCTATGCCCTTTGGAGCACCGAATTTATGGCCGGAAACTGAGAGCATGTCACACATAATATCTTTTACATCTATTTTAATATGCCCTGCTGCCTGTACAGCGTCGGTATGAAAATAAGCTCCTTTATTGTGTGCCATAACGGCTATTTCTTTAACAGGCTGTAACGCTCCCGTTTCGTTATTGGCCAGCATAACGCTTACTATGGCTGTGTTGTCATCAATTATTTTTTCGGCTTTTTGCAAATCAACAATGCCGTTTTCATTAACAGGTATATATTCCACATCAAAGCCGTATTTTGTAAGGAACTCCACAGTGTTTAAAACAGCGTGGTGCTCTATAGGTGTAGTTACTATTTTATTTCTTTTTTTATCTCTGAAAAAATCGGCAGCGCCTTTAATTGCCCAGTTGTCGGCTTCGCTTCCACCGGATGTAAAATAAATTTCGTCTTTTTGGGCTCCTATTAAATCAGATACCTGTTTTCTGGCTGTATCTATGGCATTTCTTGATTTTTGTGCAAAATCATAAGCGGACGACGGATTTGCATACTGCTGCATAAAATACTCCTGCATACTGTCAAATGCCTCTTTAAGTACAGGTGTTGTAGCGGCATTATCCATGTATACACTTTTCATAATATCACCTTTTATAGTTTTTACATTATAATATGCCACACAAGCCAAACAGTTACACGAATATGGATGTATTAAGTATTTTTTTGTATTCTTTTTTAATGAGCAATATTATTCTGTTGAAAAAACTACATTAAAATGTTAAAATTTATTGTGTTGGTTCTTATACCGGAATTTTTAATAATACGTTTACATAATTATTTTTGAAAGGATTTTAAATTTGAGAAAAAATTATATATTTGTTCCCGTTTTAATTTTGTTTTCACTGCTTTTTTCTGTTCCGGCCTTAGCGGCCTCAGTAGTTATTTCACCTATAGACAGCAGGCCTGTCAGCAATTCTTATTTGGAAAAACTCGTTAAGCTTAATAACGATACCCTTATTACAGTACCTCAGGAATACCTTGATATTTTTACAGCAGATACCGAAAAATTTGCCTACAGCGCTTCGGTTAGAAAGGCTGTACGGGAAAATGTTAAAAATGTGTCTTCCAAAGATACAACAGTTATTATAAATGCGTCTTCCTACTTTACAGGGGGACTTATAGGCAGCCGATGTGCCAGTCAGTACCAAAATACAGACGAAGCCCTTAAAGAGCTTTTAAGCCTTGTTACTGATTATCCACAGCCGAAATATTATGTTAATATAGCTATGCCACGTAATCTGCCGGAAAGCCGTGGACAGGAAATTTGGCCTGACGATGAAAAAATAAAAGGCCTTGGTGCTTTTTATCTGGAGTATAACCCGGAATGTGATGACTTTGAAAAAATAAGCGAGTCTTTTTCTCTTGTTACACCAACACAGTTTTTAATGGAATACGGCTATGTATTTAACAAAAAAGTCGAAAGCAGCTCCGCTTCCCTTATGCCATGGGAAAAAGATTTTCTTGATTACTGCGACAAAAACTATGTAAATAACAGTACTTACGGCCAGTACATTAAAAACTATATTATGCCTTTTGAGGAAACATCCAAAATTTGCGACAGCCTTTTAAGGTGGCAGAGAGCCGGAAAAATAGACGAAATAATAATAGGCAACGATGACCTTCAGCTTCCGGACTCTATAAGTTATTTCTACTCACAGGGTGCTTCATGGGTGCCCCTTGAAAACTCAACACCTGTAAAATACAGTTTTTCAAGAACATATATGAACATAGGCATAAACAGTGTTAAAGAAAAAATGAAACGCTCTTACGGTGAGGAAGAAACACAAAAAGCCCTTGAAGGCAAAGGCGAAAGCATTAACTTTATATTTGGTATGGACGAAATACCACAGCTTATATATGCCAGAAGTGTAGCCCAAAGAAACGGTTATTGTGCCGATATGGATATTATTAACTATAACAGCAATGCCGTTGCTGCCGATTACGATGTTCTTGCAGCCAGTTCTTTAGCACAAAACGCTCTTAACTTTGTTTCTTCAAATCTTGATTCAAAGGGCAGCAAATGTGACATATTTGTTTATGACTACTCTTCAGGCTCGGAAAGCGACAAAGAGCAGTTTATAACAAAGCTTGATAATTCAATTACAGACGGAAACAATGCTTCACTTGTGGAGCTTTACACATATCAAACCATAAGCTCAGGAAATAACTATATATTTAAAGAGCTTTTGGACAATTCAATAAATAAAGACAAAATTTCGGGCATAACAGACTTAACTTCTTTTTCAGCATGGAACACCAACGCCAATGCCCTTGGCTTAGGTATTGCCCACAGTGAAGTTTATATGCTCTCATCACAAAAGAGCACAGATATTGAGTCTTTTGCTCAAAATCAGACAAACATACTTTTGCAGCATGTATTTGATGACGGAATTTACTACGGACAGCTTAGGGAAGAGTTTACAAAACAGGGCTATGTGCCTTCAAAAGACGAAATAAATCAAAGCGCTTATCTATTATCGGCTTTAGATGCCGAAAAAGTTTTAAACGCCTTTAAAGGCATGTATGTTACAGCAAACGGCAAAAGTGCCGTTATTACAGGAGCAGAAATTGAAAAAGCCGCTTTTCCGTGGCAGAGACTTTTTGACTGCCAGATAGAAACCAACTGCTCCGCTAATGAAATACAGCTGAATTAAAAAACATTATTTACGAAATGGAAGTGAAAAAATTTGAGAATAGGCTTAGACATAGGCTCAACTACAATTAAAAGCGTAGTTATAGACAAGCTTGGCAAAATCGTCTATTCGTCTTATGAAAGACATTTTTCCCAGATAACATCCAAAACCGTTGAAATGCTTACAGCTATTAAAAATAAATTTGCCAACGAAACTTTCTCACTTGTAATTTCCGGTTCTGCCGGAATGGGTATGGCCGAAAGCTGTGATATTGAGTTTGTTCAGGAAGTTTATGCCGAAAAAGTAGCCGCAGAAAAGAACATACCAGATAGCGATGTTATTATAGAACTTGGCGGTGAAGATGCAAAAATTATATTCTTAGGCCAAGCCATGGAAGCACGTATGAACGGCACATGTGCCGGTGGAACAGGTGCTTTTATAGACCAAATGGCTACTCTTTTAAATGTTAAAACAGAAGAAATGAACGATTTAGCGGCTCAGTATGAAAAGACATACACCATAGCTTCACGCTGCGGTGTTTTTGCCAAAAGCGATATACAGCCGCTTTTAAACCAAGGCGCTAAAAAAAGCGATATAGCCATAAGCATATTTTATGCCGTTGTTAACCAAACTATAGGCGGTCTTGCTCAGGGCAGACCTGTTGAAGGCAATGTGGTTTATTTAGGCGGACCACTTACTTTTATGCCGGTTTTAAGGGAATGTTTTGATAAAACAATAGGCACAAAAGGCATTTGCCCTGAAAACTCACTTTATTATGTAGCTTTAGGGGCTGCATACTGTGCTAAAAAAGAAGTTGATTTAGACAGTATAATTGAAAAGCTTTCAAAATACGTATCAATATCGGAATGGGCTAAGCTTCCTCCCCTTTTTAACAACGAGGAAGAATATGAAGCATTTAAAGAGCGGCATGCCAAAGCCGATGTTAAATACGGTGATTTAAAATCTTATGACAAAAACACATATATAGGAATAGATGCAGGAAGCACAACAATTAAAACCGTTGTTATGGGTGAAGATGGAGAAATACTCCACAGTGTTTATATGTCAAACAGCGGAAACCCTGTTCCTATAATACTTCAGTTTATGAAGTCCCTTTACGAAATGAAGCCTGATATTAAAATTAAAAGCTCATGTGTTACAGGCTACGGTGAAGACATAATTAAAAATGCTTTTCATGTTGACCATGGTCTTGTTGAAACAGTGGCACACTTTACGGCAGCAGAATATTTTATGCCTGATGTTGAATTTATAATAGACATAGGCGGACAGGACATGAAATGCTTTAAAATCAAAAACGGCGTTATAGACAACATATATTTAAACGAAGCCTGCTCTTCAGGCTGTGGTTCATTCCTTCAAACATTTGCCAATACACTGGGTTATGGTGTTGAGGAATTTTCCAAATTGGGGCTTTATGCTAAAAATGCCGTTGACTTAGGCTCCAGATGTACTGTTTTTATGAACTCGTCTGTTAAACAGGCACAAAAAGACGGCGCCACAACCGTGGATATATCTGCCGGACTTTCCACAAGTATAGTTAAAAACGCTATTTATAAGGTAATAAGGCCTTCAAGCAAAGAGGAGTTAGGCAAAAAAATAGTAGTTCAAGGCGGTACATTCCTTAACGACGCTGTACTTAGGGCTTTTGAAAAAGAAATGGATGTAAATGTAGTTCGTCCCGTTATAGCCGGTCTTATGGGGGCTTACGGCTGTGCTCTTTATGCCAAAAAGTATGCCGGTGAAAAAAGCTCCATACTTTCATCAGAGGACCTTAAAAATTTCAGCCACAGTGTAAAATCTGTTAACTGCGGTCTTTGCTCCAACAACTGCCGACTTACAGTAAACACATTTGGCGACGGAAGCCGGTATATAGGCGGCAACCGCTGTGAAAGGCCTGTTACAAAAAGTGCATCTGTAGGTGATTTGGATATATACCGTTTTAAGCAGGATGCACTGCGTTCACTTAAACCTTTAAAGGGAAAACGAGGCAAAATAGGCATACCTTTAGGTTTAAATATGTATGAAATGGCCTTTTTCTGGCATAAATTCTTTACGGAATTGGGCTTTGAAGTTGTGTTCTCGCCTCTTTCCGACAGAAGCATATTTATTAAAGGACAGGCCACAATTCCAAGTGATACCGTTTGCTTCCCGGCTAAGCTTCTTCATGGGCATGTAGCATACTTAATGGAGCAGGAAGGCATACATTACATATTCTACCCATGTATGAGCTTTAATTTTGATGAGCATTTAGGGGACAACAACTATAACTGCCCTGTTGTGGCATACTATCCGGAAATTATAGCCGCCAACATGAAAATGAAAGACGGTATTACATTTATAAATGATTATGTAGGAGTACATAGGAAAAAGGATTTTCCTAAAAAGCTTCATGAGATACTTTCAAAACACTTTAAAGACATAAGTCTTAAAGAGATTAAGTCTGCCACAGAAGCTGCATTTAATGCCCGTGAAAAATACATGTCAGCAATGCGTTCAGAAGCCAAAAGAATAGTTAAAAGCGCCAGAAAACAAGGAAAACGCATTATAGTTCTTGCCGGAAGGCCGTATCATGTAGACCCTGAGATTAACCACGGCATAGACACTCTTTTGGAATCTTTAGGCATGGCAGTTATAAGTGAGGACTCTTTAAGCGGTCTTGTGGAGAAATTCCATGTAAACATACTTAACCAATGGACATATCATGCACGCCTTTATGCCGCTGCAAAGTTTATATCGGATAAACCTGATATGCAGATGGTTCAGCTTGTAAGTTTCGGCTGCGGTCTTGATGCCATTACAACCGACGAAGTACGCTCTATTATAGAAAAAGCCGGTAAAATATATACACAAATTAAAATTGACGAAATAACAAATCTGGGCACTGTAAAAGTTCGGCTCAGAAGCCTTTTGGCGGCTTTAAAACAGCAGGAGGGGAATGTATAAATGTCTGAATTAAAACGAGACAAAAACGGAAGAATACTTTTTACAAAAGAAATGAAAAAAGAGTATACCATACTTGTTCCGGATATGCTCCCTATTCATTTCAATATTATGAAAAACGTGTTTACACACGCAGGATATAAAATCGAATTACTTGATAACGACGGCCCTAAAGTAAAACAGCTTGGCCTTAAATATATGCATAACGATATTTGCTACCCGGCACTTCTTGTAGCCGGTCAGTTCTTAGACGCTCTTGAAAGCGGTAAATATGACGTAAACAAAACAGCTCTTATGATAATGCAAACCGGCGGCGGCTGCCGTGCTTCTAACTACATTCATCTTTTAAGAAAGGCACTTGTAAAAGCCGGTTACGACAATGTACCTATAATATCGTTTAACCTTTCCGGTCTTGAGAAAAACAGCGGCTTTAAGCTTACACTGCCTATAGTCCGCCGCCTTTTAGCCGGTGTTATATACGGCGACCTTATAATGCTTTTAAGCAATCAAACAAGGCCTTACGAAGTTAAAAAAGGCGACAGCGACAAACTTATTAAAAAATGGACTAAAGAGCTTTCAAACCAGTTTATAGCATCCAAAGGCTACAGTTTTTCTCAAATGAAGAACAATTTTGAAAAAGTTATACAGAGCTTTTCTGCTATACCTCTTAAAAAAGAGATTAAGACAAAAGTCGGTGTTGTAGGTGAAATTTACGTTAAATACGCTCGTTTTGCCAACAACAGCCTTGAAAAATTCCTTGCTGATGAAAACTGTGAAGTAATGGTTCCGGGACTTTTGGGATTTTTAATGTTTAAAGTTGATGCCCGTGTACAGGACTTTCTTATTTACGGCGGAAGCAGAATAAAATATACGGCGGCTAAAACACTTTTAGGCTATCTTGAAAAAATAGAACGTGCCTTTATGGAAGCCGTTGATAACTCCCGCTTTACACAGCTTTCATCATACAACGACACAAAGCCTCTTGTTAAAGGTCTTATTGGCCTTGGAAACCGTATGGGTGAAGGCTGGTTCCTTCCGGCTGAAATGATAGAGCTTGTAAAGCACGGCTACGACAATATAGTCTGCACACAGCCTTTCGGCTGCCTGCCAACACATATATGCGGCAAAGGAATGGTGCATAAAATAAAATCCATGTACCCGGCTGCCAATATTGTACCTGTTGACTACGACACAGGCGCCACAAAGGTTAATCAGGAAAACCGCATAAAGCTTATGCTTTCCGTTGCAAGAGAAAAATTACCGGTTTAAAACATACTTAAATGAAGAAGGCTGATATTAAATGGTCTATTTACTTGGTGAAGAATTAATGCCTACAACTGAAGAAGAAGCATTAAACAGCACTAAAGGCGCAGTTTATATAATTAACGAGGATTACTGTGCCGAGCTGCTTCAAAAACTGGGCATATCATACGAGCGTGATTACAAATTAGATGATGTATATTTCTGCAAAGCCGAAGCTCAGCAGGACTGTATATTCGGCACACTGCTTATACCTAAACTGCGTGACCTTTTAGGCAGCCGCTACAGGCTTTTAATGTTTATTACTCTCAATAACATAGTAATAGTAGATGACGACGGCTTTGCAATGCGTATTCTTACCCGTATTTTAAGGCGTAAAATACACCAAGGGGAATCAAAAGCCAAGTTTATATATAACTTTATAACGGAGTTTATGACAAAGGACTCCGAGCTTTTGGAAAAGTTTGATCATCGCCTTATGAACATGGAAGAAGAAGCAGCCCACGACACAGACAACGACTTTCAGATAGACTTGCTTCACACCAGAAAACAGCTTCTTACTTTAAGAGGATACTACGACCAGATGTCGGAGTTCGGCAAAATACTGGAAGAAGACGAAAACCATTTTTTCACTAAAAACCAGACAAAATATTTCGGCACACTGTCCGACCGTGCAGAGCGCTTAAAAGGCAAAGCAGTACACCTTATAGATTATGCTCAGCAGGTAAAAGATGTATACCAAAGCAATGTATCAGCAAAACAGAACGAGAACATGCAGTTTCTTACAATGGTTTCCACAATATTCTTCCCACTTACACTTATTACCGGCTGGTACGGAATGAATTTTCATGACATGCCGGAACTAAAAAACGGATACCCCGCAATTATAATACTAAGTGTAGCTGTTGTAGTTGTGTGTATACTTATATTTAAAAAGAAGAAACTCCTTTAATCTCTATGTTTCATCCGTTACCAAACTTTAATAAATTTTTGTTTGAGATTGGGATTCAAAAAAGAGTCAAAAAAAGTTAGAAAAGTTAGAAAAGGTTAGAAAAAACGACATGGCAAAAACCGTGTCGTTTTTTGTTATAAAAAATCATCTGAATTTTACTATTTATTTTAATCAGCTTTGCAGTAATTGAATGTTTTAATAAGCAATGATATAATTAAATATAATCTGTTTTCAGTCATTAGGAGGTGTTGAAATTTGCAGACAATAAATATATTTAAAACCAACAAAATACTTTTATTACCTGCCATAATTGTAATATTAGGTATATTATTTCATTCTTCAGTGTTTTTTTACATAAACACCGTAATGCCCCCTGATGATATGAGCTATACCCAAAGCAGTGCTGAATTAATAAATAACCGCTTGGCTTTAAGAACAACAGCAGAAAAAGTATTCAGCCTTTCATCGGCTTTATCCATGCTCATAAGTGTTATACTGCTTTACATGTTTATAAAAAAAGGCAGGCATGTTCCGTATTCAAAACTGATTTACGGCTTTATAGCATCAACAGTTTTTGCCTGCTTATTCAGTGTTCCTTTTTCACTTTTAGACAGAAATTTTTCATCAGACTATATACTGCCTTTTATTACGTCTTGGCCGGCCATAACGGTTTTATTCCTTATACTTATGCTCCTTAACTGGGGCAAAAAAGAAAACTAAGGCCTTTTAAATTTATATTTAGTATAGTTTCTGCATAATTCCAGTAAAAAGATATATCGACAAATTTTACCATAATTTAACACAGTATTAACACATTCTGCCTTGATAGACAGGGGTATATTTTTCTATTATATTACTATAAACATTCTATGTTTAAAATACGGTTTAACAGTTAATATTATATTTAATAATTAAAATAAATCGCCAGTTAGTAAGAGTTAGAAAAAAGTTAGAAAAAATTAGAAAAAGTTAGAAAGAGAGATGACCTTAACTGAAGTACGGCATTATAGATATCGGCTCCAACTCAATATGCCTTGTGGCATACGAAATTGGCTCAGGCCGATTTAAAACACTTTTTAAAGAAAAAACAATGGCAGGTCTTGCCGGATATGTAAAAAACGGCATAATGACAAAAGACGGTATTGATAAAGCCTGTTCCTGCCTTCTGGAGTTTAAGCATATATTAGAAAGCCTTGATATTACAGAATATTCCGTTTTTGCCACTGCCTCACTTAGAAACATATCAAACACGGAAGAATCCGTTTCAGAAATTAAAAAAGGCACCGGCTTTGATATAGAGGTTATATCAGGCTATGACGAAGCCGTATTCAGCTGTAAAGGCGCCATGAACGATACCGAAATGGAAAACGGCATATTTATAGACACCGGCGGCGGCAGTACCGAAATAGTTTCACTTGACAAAAACGAAATAACCGATGCCATAAGCATACCCCTTGGCTCACTTAAGCTGTATTCCGATTTTGTAACCAAAATACTGCCAAAAAAAGCCGAAGTTTCTGCAATGCGTGATTATATAAAAAAATCCATTAAAGACAGCGGCATTAAAAGCGTAACAAGCGATGATACTATTTACTGTGTAGGCGGTACGGCAAGAGCCATATTAAAAATTTCAAACTCTGTTTTTGGTGCAGAAAAGAAAAACCGCATTATAACATCTGCCCAAATGGAAAAGCTTATTGACCTGCTCTGTTCTGACAAAAAAACTGCGGCTTCCATTATATTAAAGCACTGCCCGGACCGTATCCATACCATAATACCGGGAACACTTATATTAAACGGAGTTATGCAGAAAATGGAATGTAAAAAAATAATGGTAAGCTGTTTTGGTGTAAGGGAGGGATATTTATGCCAGAGAATACTAAAAAAAGCATGAACGATTTTTCTTTCACACAAAACAGAGAGTTAAGCTGGCTTAAATTCAACAACCGTGTCCTTGAAGAGGCAATGGATGAAAGTGTGCCTGTTATAGAGCGTTTAAAATTTATTTCCATATTTACAAGTAATTTAGACGAATTTTTTATGGTTCGTGTAGGAAGTCTTTTTGACTTAGCCCAGATTACACCTGATGACAAAGACAACAAAACCGGGGATTCACCTATAGACCAGCTGAGAAAAATATTTGCCGCAGTGCCTGCTTTAATTGCAAGACGTGACAAAACTTATAAAGACGTATGCCGGATTTTAGACGAATTCGGCATTAGCGATGTTACTGAGGATAATTTAACAGAAGATGAAAGCAAGATTGTAAATAATTATTTTGAACAGCTTATAAACCCGGTGCTTTCACCACAGATTATAGACCCTCATCATCCGTTCCCACATTTAAAGAACAAAACTCTTTACATAGCTGCAACGCTTCAGGGTAAGAAAGATAAAATTTCCCTTGGCATAATACCTGTACCGGAGTCACTGCCGCCTTTTATTACTCTTTCCGAAAGACCACTCAGGTTCATAAGGATTGAAAACATTATACTTAACCGCTGCCAGCAGGTATTCGGCATTTATAATGTTTCTAAAAGTGCTATTGTTTCTGTTACACGAAATGCAGACATAAGTTTTGACGAGGAAAAATTTGATGATTCCGATGACGACTACCTTAAAATAATGAGTCATCTGCTTAAAAAGCGCGGCCGTCTTGCACCTGTTCGTCTTGAAATTCAGGGAGAAAAAACAAACGGCATAGAAAAACTTTCTGAAATGCTGCAAAAAAGGCTTGATATAGACAAAAATCAGGTATTTTTTACTACATCACCTATTAACATGAAGTATGTTTTTAATTTAGAGAAAAAAATACCTGACTCATTCTTAGGCGACATAAAATACACACCATACTCCCCAAGGTATCCTGAGGATTTAAACCCAAACGAGAGTATTATAAAACAAATAGAGCAAAAAGACAGGCTTTTGTTCTATCCTTTCGACCAAATGGAGCCGTTTTTAAAGCTTTTGAGGGAATCGGCTTCTGACGAAAACGTAATTTCAATTAAAATTACAATATACCGCCTTGCTTCAGCCTCTAAAATAGCTCACGAGCTCTGTACTGCTGCCGAAAACGGCAAAGATGTAACCGTTCTTGTGGAGCTTAGGGCACGTTTTGACGAGGCCAACAACATAGCTTGGGCTGAAAGACTGGAACAAAGCGGCTGCCGTGTTATATACGGCATTGATAACTTTAAATGCCATTCCAAAATTTGCCTTATTACAAGACGTGTTAAAAACAACATGAAGTATATAACACAAATAGGCACTGGAAATTATAACGAAAAAACAGCTCTTATGTATACAGACCTTTGTCTTATGACATCTGATGAAGAAATAGGCCATGATGCAACTGTATTTTTCCAAAACATGCTTATAGCCAACCTTAACGGCAGCTATTCAAAGCTTTTGGTTGCGCCTATATCCCTTAAACCTAATATAATGCGGCTTATAGACGAGGAAATAGCCAAAGGCGACAAAGGCCGAATTATAATTAAGGCAAACTCCCTTACTGAAAGGGATATAATAGACAAGTTTTCAGAGGCCTCAAAAGCCGGAGTTAAAATTCAGCTTATACTGCGTGGTATATGCTGCCTGAGGCCTGGAATTGAGGATAAAACAGAGAACATAACCGTTACAAGTATTGTAGGCCGCTATCTTGAACACTCAAGGATATATTGCTTCGGAACAGGCGAAAACACAAAAATATTTATTTCCTCAGCGGACTTAATGACAAGAAACATTTCAAGACGTGTGGAAATAGCCTGCCCTATTTACGATCCGGATGTTAAAAACCAGATTTTGAAAATACTCTACATTATACTTAAAGACAATGTTAAAGCCAGAGTTCTTTTAAGTGACGGAAACTATGTTAAAAAATTTACTGAAAGCGGAGATAAAATAGATTCTCAGCTGTATTTTATGGAAAACAGCCTGCATATTCCTTTAAATACGGCAGTAAAGGAAGCACCTAAGGAAACAGAGCACAAAAGTCTTTTACAGAGAATTTTTGGAAAAAACAAATAAAAAAACATTGCAAAACCGTCGAATAACACAAAATTCGGCGGTTTTTAGTATTTACGGGGTTTTTATATAAAAAAGTGTCACATAATGGGCTTTAATGAATAATATATACTATAAAAATTAAAAAAAGGAAGTAATTGAATGTATTATTCAAACAGCTCTAACTGCTACAACGAAAGCGAAAGGAGCAATGACTGCCGCCGAAATACTTCTAACTGTTCTAACCATTCTAACTGCTACAACTGCAATTCTTCATGCCGGCATAACTGCTGCAATAACTGCAATTCAAACTGCTGCACATGCCCAACTATTACAATAGGCACTGTAACTACAGGAGCTCCCGGAACTGCCGCAACTGTTACCAATACAGGTACCGGATGCAATGCAATTTTAAACTTCACTATTCCGGCCGGTGCTCCCGGAACAGTTACAATAGGCTCAACAACTACGGGGGCTCCCGGAACACAGGCATTTGTTACCAACACTGGCACACCTCAAAACGCTGTTTTAAACTTTACAATTCCGGCTGGCCAAAACGGTACTAACGGTACTGACGGCACTCCGGCTACTGTTACTATTGGCACTACTACTACCGGTGAGCCCGGAACTAACGCTTCCGTTACTAAC
>CALWSS010000069.1 GCA_944384255.1 uncultured Clostridia bacterium | reverse complement strand
TTATATAATCTGATTACAAAGTATGAGTATGAAGAACTGCTAAAATTTAAAACATTAGTCCTTCAAGAAAAGAAATAAAAATATCATAAATAAGTTTAAAAATAAAATCTGGAAATATTTGTTTATTCCAGGTTTTATTTTTTTGTCAAAAAAGTATTGCTCAATTTGTTGTAAAATGAAATTGTCAAAATAAAAAAGATGAGGTGATGTGGAATTTATGGGCAATAGTCAATAAATAGAACACAAAAAAGAAAAATTTTAAGTAAAATTAATTGCAATATTTGAAGTTAGTTTTGATTCCACTTTTTTAATATATCACCAATGAAAGCCAAATTGCAGAATATAAAAAAGCAATTAAAGGAAGATATACTTGGATAATAGCTGACAATGGGATATATTCACATGTTTACAGGCAGCAAATAAATGTTTTATGCAGTTGACAGGTTTTTAGATAAAAGGTTATTTAATTTCTGAAAGAGATTTGCAAATATGTATAATTAAATTTATATACTGTATGATCATTGTTTTATGGTATAATTAAAGTGTATAAAATGTGTAATATACATTTTTATATTTTATTTTCTACTAAGACATTAATTTTTTATTTTACAATTTAAACTGCAAAACATATATCATATATTGTTATTGCTTCTAATAAATATTATATATTTTAATTCATTTATGCAGATATTGATTTTATATACATGCTATTTGCAAAATCACCACTGGTTAGAGACTCAACTAAGTAAAAATACCGTTTGGAACTGTAAAAATGTATATTTGCTCCAAGTAAAGGAAGAAATATATATAATTTTAATTAAGAAATCTGTAAAGGGGGAAAAGACATGAGAGGCATAAGAGATGATATCCGTTTAAAAATAAAGCCAAGGGACTTGTTAAAAGAGCTAAGTTTAAATGAACAGACAATAGATTTAAACATTGATGATATTCCAAATAGTTTTTATCAGGAATTGTTGGAACAGCTTCTTGAACGAGATTATTTGAACTATACATCAGATAAAATATTTATTAATGATGACATAAAGCCAAAAAAAACGATACATTGGCTGCAAATTACTCGTCTTCCTATTCATCCTAATGAAAATGAAAAATATGACCTTCTTTCACGCTGGCAGGGTGTACTTTCAAGTCTTCATGCTTGGGGATACAGATTTATATTTCTTCTTTTAAGAAATGAAGGACAGACAAAGCTTTTTATGGGTGCTGCATCATCTAAGCAGGGTATTTCGGCAGAGGAAGCAATAGAGCAGATGCGAGAGGCCGCTTTTGGCTCTATGCCAGGTATGGGGCTAAATACATTAAGCAAAATTGAAACAGTTGACGAGATACGTGTTCCTCTTAACAGATTAAATCATATCGGGGCTGTAACAGGAATCCCTTCATTTAGAAGTGATGAACAAAAAGGCATGCTCCAAACTCTCGACCAACTGGCATTTGGCATAAGAGATGCTTATGGAACAGAAAAAGATTATGCCATGTTGGTAATTGCAGACCCAATACAGGATAACGATATTACTGATATGATTTCACGTTACCGTCGTTTAGGCAGTGAAATACATACAGGAGTAAAATTAATGACAGGGCAAAGCCTTAACCGTGGCGAAACATCTCAGGAAGATGCAAAATTAGCTGCTGGAGTTGGAATTATAGGCAGTATTATAGGAGCAATTGGTGGTTCGTTTTTAGGTTCGGCTTTTTTAGGCGAACAAGTTGGAAAATCAATAGGAACATATTTGGGAACATCTGTAGGCGGACAGGCAGGCGGAATTTTCGGACGAGACTATACAATAAATGTTGGCGGAAGCGCTTCTACAAATACTGAATATCTTGATAAATTTGCTGAATATGCAGAAACAGCTACCGACCATCATGTAAAGCGTTTAAACGAAGGGCGAAATCTTGGTTTTTGGAATACAGGTGTATATGTATTGGGAACTGTTCCAAGAGATGTAATAACAATAGCTGGTATGCTTCGCTCGATTTACTCCGGCGATGAGACATATTTTGAACCAATACGTCTTCATTTATTTAGTCAAAATTCAAACGCAAAAGAAATAGTAAGAGATAGGTTTGAGCTTCTTCCTATGTATGAGGAGAGTCTGCCAACATCAGGAAAAATACAGCAGCAAACAAAAATGGATTATGATAATTGGCATATACTGGGAAAACCATATCAATATTTAAGCACACCTATTAATACAAAAGAACTGAGTCTTGCAACATCTTTGCCAAGGAGAGATGTTCCGGGACTTAGATTTGTAAAAACAGCAGTACGCTTTGCAAATAATCCATCACCGGTAAAAGGTGACAAAATAACTTTAGGCAATATTGTTGATATGGGAATTATACAAAATAATACATACGATATAGATGTTAATTCTCTTGTACGCCACACTCTTGTAGCTGGAGCAACAGGAAGTGGAAAGTCCACAACATGTAAAAGAATACTTACAGAAGTTATGGAAAGAAATATTCCGGTTATGGTTATAGAGCCAGCAAAAGATGACTATGTTCGCTGGGCAATTAATATAAATAAGACATTGCCTAACGAAAAACAGTTTAAAATATTTATGCCTGGAGTAGATGAATTTGAAGGTACACATATAGAAAAACTGTGTATTAACCCATTCGAGCCAGCTGCCATAAAAGGTGCAAAGGTGGACTTACTTCAACATAGTGAGTATTTTTCGGTACTGCTTAATGCATGTTTGCCGTCGGAAGATGTTGTTCCAATATTAATTGAAGAAGTAGTGTATGAAACAATAAGAGAAATAGCCATTGAGCGGAACATACGATTTGAAGATGAACTTGTAAAGCCTCTTAATGATTACCCTACAGTTGATTCAATGCTAATTAAAGCAAAAGAAATTATGAGAACAAAAACTTATGCAGACCGGAACAAGGATAATTTAACAGAAGTGCTTATGACTCGGTTTAAAACTTTAAAGCGCGGCATGAGGGGAAGAATTTTAAATGTCTATAAATCGACTGATTATAATATGCTTTTTTCAAATAATGTAATTATTAATTTAAGCCGTTTGGCAGGCACAAAGGATAAATCCCTTATTATGTCACTGCTTATGCAGGCACTTTATGAATACAGACAATCATGTTACGCTGAAGATAATAATTACAGAAAACTGGCACAGCAAAACAAGCTTCTGCATCTTATGCTTGTTGAGGAGGCACATAATGTTTTGCTTAAGCCTATTGGGAGTCAAACAAGTGGAAACCCGCAAAGAGCAGCGGCAGACCTATTTGACTCTATGCTTTCAGATGTGAGAGCATATGGTCAGGGTCTTATAGTAGTTGATCAGGTGCCTACAAGGCTTATTGAAGGTGCTACAAAAAATACCAACTATAAAATTGTTCACAGACTTTCGGCGCCTGACGATCAGGAAATTATGGCCTCATGTATGGCTTTCCGTGACGACCAGAAATATATTATTCCTACTTTGGAACAAGGCCATGCTATTATTTGCGGTGATAAAGACGATGCCGCCGTTTGGGTAAAAATACCAGCGCCAGTACACAATACCCGCTAAGGAGGTATGACTAATGGAAGAAATGCTTGAGTTTAATAATGGATTAATGGAAAATTCTGAAAATACAGAGCTTTTAGGAATGTATAAGCAGGCCTACGCAACAGCTTTAAAAAATGGTGCAAATGATATAGCAGAATTTTATAAAGAAAAATTGGAGAATTTCGAGAAAAATTCAGAAGCGGTAAATGAGTACAATATCCATGATATGTATAAGCAGGCATACGAAACAGCTTTAAAAGATGGCGCAAATGACATGGCGGAGTTTTATAAACACAAATTAAATTCAGAAAGCGAAATAAGTTTTGGCAGCAGAAGTGTTGATATGTCATCTGATGACGCTAAAAGGTATAATAAACTGGAACAAGAGTATGAAAAAGCTTCAAAAACTTATAAAAACTCAGTAAAAAATAATGATATGGAGCTTACATATTCCAAAAACAACGAGAAAATTATGGAAAAAACTCGTAGTGAAATGGAAAAAATAGAAAACAAATACCGTTGAATACCAGATAAAGGAGGCAGGGGCATGTTTGAATG
>CALWSS010000068.1 GCA_944384255.1 uncultured Clostridia bacterium | reverse complement strand
CATAACTCAATTATTCTAAGTTTAACTGCATTTCCTATCTGCATAATATCATTTCTCCAAACTATAAATTTTTTGTTACAAGTTTAGAGTAATTTGTTTTAGCAAAAATAATTAACTCAATTGAGTTTATTTTTTCTTTTATTATGCTATACTTAAACATAAATTAGTACTAATTTATATTCTTATAGTTAAAGGAGGTTTGTTTTATGGGATTTTTAGTATTTGCTGTTCATTATGCAGCAGCTGTGCTTATGGGCGCTTTTTCACTTCTCTAATTAATTAAAAATAATTTTAAGCAAAGAAAAACGGTGGACAGGCATAAAACCTGTCCGCTTAATTTTTATATATTAAATAGTTCTTTTAAACATCTGCTTTTTCAAGCCAAATGTAAAGCAACCTTGACATTTTCTGCAAATCATATTAAAATAAAATTGTAAAGGAAACTTGTCAAAGGCGGTGATTAATTGAAAAATTATGTTGAGCAGCTGCGAAAGGAGCGTGGCTTAAACCAAGACGAACTGGCAAAAATACTTCGTGTTTCAAGACAAACCATAAGCTCTATTGAAAACGGCAAATATAATCCGTCTTTGGAATTGGCTTTTGCAATTTCCGATTATTTTCAAAAAACTATAGAAGAAATTTTTGTTTATGAAAGGGGGACAAAAAAATGAAAAAGAGTCATTTAATAACCGGCATAGTATATGTTTTAGTAGGAATTGTTTTTCTTGTTGCAGCTTTGTTTACCGAAACTAAAATTAATTCTCTGCTTTTTGGCTTTGCTGGTGCATGTATAGGTCCCGGAATATTAATGATATGCAAATATTTTTATTGGTCCTCACCTAAAAACAAAGCAGTTTACGAAGAAAAACTTGAAAGAGAACGGATAGAACTCCACGACGAAATGAAAAACTTAATCCGTTGTAAAACAGCAATGTATTTATATGTTGCAGGACTTTGCATAATATCTTTTTCAATGGTTGTTTTTTCTGTTTTGGATTCGTTGGAGATTTTGGAAAATGGAAATATTTTTGTTTTCTATCTTGCCGGATATATGGCTATTCAGATTATAGGCGGCAGAGTTATATATAAACACATAATGAAAAAATATTAAAAAACAGCGGACAGGCACAAAACCTGTCCGCTTAATTTTTCTATATATTTTTATAAATTACTGAGCGTTTTTAGCTGCTTTAACTTTAGCAACAGCCTCTGTAAGTTTAGGTATAATAACCTTAACATCGCCAACAATACCAAGGTCAGCTATGTCAAAAATAGGAGCTGTGTCGTTCTTGTTAATAGCTATAATATACTCTGAACCTTCCATGCCGGCAACGTGCTGAATAGCGCCTGAAATACCGCAAGCCATGTAAAGGTCAGGTCTAACTGTTTTACCTGTCTGTCCAACCTGTCTGTCTTTGTCAATCCAGCCAGCGTCAACATTTGCTCTTGATGATGAAATTTCACCGCCAAGAACGTCAGCAAGTTTCTGAAGCTCACCAAAGAACTCTGGGCTGCCGATACCACGTCCACCGGAAACAAGATATTTAGCTTCTGTAATATCAACTGTCTTTTTGTCCTCTTTAATAACTTCTTTAATTTTAACAACAGGTGTTTTGAACTCAACTTTAAGGTCTTCAACTTCGCCTTTTCTGCTTGTGTCTTTAGCAAGAGCCTGCATAACACCAGGACGAACTGTTGCCATCTGTGGTCTGTGGTTCTTGCAAAGGATAGTAGCCATAATGTTACCGCCAAATGCAGGACGAGTCATTCTAAGAAGTTTTGTTTCAGGGTCAATGTCAAGACCTGTGCAGTCTGCTGTAAGACCTGTATGTATTCTTGCAGATACTCTTGGAGCAAGGTCACGGCCTATTGAAGAAGCACCGAAAAGGAAAACTTCAGGGTCGTATTTTTTAATAACAGCTGTTACAGCATCAGCATAAGGCTCTGTAAGATACTCTTTAAGCATAGGGTCGTCAACTACAACAACCTTGTCAGCGCCAAACTGAATGCAAACTTCTGCTTTATTTTTAATATCTGAGCCAAGGAGTACGGCAACAACTTTCTGGCCAAGGTCAGCGGCAAGCTTTGTAGCCTCACCGATAAGCTCAATGCCTACTTTTGCCAATTCTCCATCTCTTTGTTCCATTAATACAAATACGTCTTTACTCATCGTAGGATTCTCCTCCTTCAACTTAGATTATGTGTCTTTCTTCTAATTTATCAACAATTATCTTAACTGCTTCATCAGCTGAAACATCATCATATTTTGTTCCAGCGCCTTTAGCCTGTTTTGTGAATGACTTGTAAACGTTTGTAGGAGAACCCTTAAGACCGATGTTTGCAGGGTCAAACATGTCTTTAAGGTCTTCAAAACCAAGAACTTTAACTTCTTTTTCTCTGTAGGCGTCGTAAATACCATGAACTGACATGTATCTTGGCTCAGCAAGCTCAGAAAGAGCTGTTATAAGGCAAGGAACAGGGAGCTCAAGAATGTGGTATCTGTCCTCAAACTGTCTTTTAACAACAACCTGTTTGTCGTCAATGCTGAGGATTTCTTCAGCATAGCTTACCTGAGGAATACCGAGGTGTTCAGCAATCTGTGGGCCAACCTGTGCTGTATCACCATCAATAGCCTGACGGCCTGTAATAACAAGGTCGTAACCGATTTTCTTTAATCCGGCAGCAATAATTGTAGATGTAGCAAATGTATCGGAACCGCCGAAAGCTCTGTCTGATAAAAGATAAGCTTCGTCAGCACCCATAGCAAGAGCCTCTCTTAAAGCAACATCTGCCTGAGGAGGTCCCATAGAAACTATAGTAACTGTAGAACCGTCATTAAGTCTTTCTTTTATTTCAAGGGCAGCCTCAATACCTGCCTTGTCATCTGGGTTAATAATTGAAGGAACGCCGTCTCTGATAAGTGTATTTGTCTTAGGATCAAGCTTAACTTCTGTTGTGTCTGGAACCTGCTTTATGCATACAACAATTTTCATAGTGTGCTAACTCCTTTCGGTTTGTTTAAATTTAATCAAATTTTGAATTTTGTTTTAATTATTTAATTTTAAGATGGTTAGCGATAACAATCTTCTGAACTTCGCTTGTACCTTCGTAGATTTCAGTAATCTTAGCGTCTCTCATCATTCTTTCAATGTCGTACTCTCTCATATAGCCGTAGCCGCCGAATAACTGAAGGCATCTTCTTGTAGCATCAGAAGCTGTAGTAGCGCAAAGGTATTTGCACTGTGCTGCATATAAACCGTAAGGACGACCAGCCTCTTTTTCACATGCTGCTTTGTAAAGCATAAGCTGAGCTGCGTCAATTCTTGTCTTAATGTCAGCAAGCTCGAATTTTGTATTCTGGAAAGCAGCAAGGTTTCTGCCGAACTGTTTTCTTTCTTTAACGTATTTAACGCAGATGTCATAAGCGCCTTCTGCAATACCTGTAGCAACAGCACCGATAGAAATACGTCCGGCATCAAGAGTTGACATCATAATCTTGAAGCCCTGTCCTTCCTGACCAAGCATATTTGCAGCTGGAACAACAGCGTTTTCAAAAATAAGGTCTGCTGTAGCTGAACCTCTGATACCCATTTTCTTTTCATGTTTACCAAATGAGAAACCCGGTGTACCTTTTTCAACTATAAATGTAGAAATACCATGGTTGCCTTTTGATTTATCTGTCATTGTAGAAACAATGTAAATGTCAGCTTCACCAGCGTTTGTAATGAAGCATTTTGTACCGTTAAGTATGTAATTATCACCATCTTTTACAGCCTTTGTCTGCTGCATTGAGGAGTCAGAGCCAGCGCCTGGTTCTGTAAGAGCAAAAGCACCAAGTTTTCTTCCTGAAAGAAGGTCAGGAAGATATTTCTTTTTCTGTTCTTCAGTACCATACTGATAAATAGGGAAAACACCAAGTGTAGCATGAGCTGCTACGATTGTAGCTGTTGTAGCACAAACTTTAGCAAGTTCTTCAACTGCCATTATGTAAGCAAGATAATCTCCGCCCTGTCCTTCGTACTCCTTTGGATAAGGAATACCGAAAAATCCGTATCTTGCAAGTTTTCCAATATTTTCTCTTGGGAATCTTTCTTCTTCATCAATCTCCTGTGCAAGAGGTTTAACTTCGTTTTCAGCAAACTTTCTGTACATTTCTTGCAATAATTTGTGTTCCTTTGATAATGAAAAATCCATTACTCTTTCCTCCTTTAAATATAGAAAAGTGATTTTAATTCATTTTTAGTACCGATAGACAAACATATTCGTCACGGTAATTGTTTATTCCACACAAGTAATATTAACAGTTTGATATTAAAATGTCAAGGTTTTTAAACTCTTTAATAATTTTGCACAGTATTTTAAAAAATTTTAGTAAGATTTTACTAAAAAAATTTATTGTCTTTGTCTTTTTTAAAATACAATAAATTTATTGTATTAAAATAAGTACTTATTTCAGTCTTTTTACATATATAGGAGTATATATAAGCTTGGCACCAACTCTTTTGCTTTCCATTAAACTAATTGAAGAAACAGAAATTTCTTTCTCCTGAAAACCGATTTCCTTTTTAATCTCATCATAACTTTTTTTAAGCTCAGCTTCTCTTGCAAGAGTAATATGTGGACTAAGACCCTGCCTGTCCCTTGCAAAACCTTGCTTTTGAAGGCTTTTTTCAAGACGTGAGTGTGCAATATTCAATATTTTTGAATCCTGAAGTCCTACCCACACAATGCTCTTAAATCCTCTTTTAAAAAATCCTACACCCCTTAAAGTCAGTTTAAAACTCTTTATTGAAGAAAGAGCCTCATCCATGGCAGTACATATATTTTCAATATCTTCCTTATCAACTTCACCTATAAACCTAACTGTCAAATGATAGTTGCTTTCGTCAACAAAATTACCTTTTTTACAGTTTTCCTTAATCCTTCCACTTACGGATTGAATATATTTTTTTACATCTTCGTCAAAATTTATAGCAATAAATGTTCTCATTTTTCCACTCTCCAGTAAAAAAATATTCAGCAAAATTTGTTAATAGTCAAACAAAGATTAGTATGCTAAATATTCTGTATACAATATATAATTCAAAAAATGGGTGGTTTTTACACAAACCACCCTTATAATATTATATTCTTATTTTAATAAGCTTAAAGCTGTATTTACTACATTTTCTACAGTAAAGCCGTATTTTTCAAAAAGTTTTGCAGCTGGAGCCGAAGCACCAAAACCGTGCATAGAAATTACTTTGCCGTCAAGACCAACATATCTGTACCAGCCAAAGTCAGAAGCTGCCTCAACAGCTACTCTCTTTCTAACACTCTTTGGAAGAACGCTTTCTTTGTATTCGTCACTCTGCTCCTCAAATACTTCAAAGCTTGGCATACTTACTGTTCTTACTTTGTATCCCTGTTTTGTAAGCTCATCATAAGCCTTGTAAATAAGCTCAACTTCCGAGCCTGTAGCCATAAGTATAATGTCAGGCTCTCCGTCACAGTCCTGAATAATATATGCACCTTTTAAAGCGCCTTTTCCTGTTTCTTTAAGAAGCGGAAGTGTCTGTCTTGAAAGAATAATGCCTGTAGGCTGTTTTCTTGTAAG
>CALWSS010000067.1 GCA_944384255.1 uncultured Clostridia bacterium | reverse complement strand
GGCACTGTTAAATCCTGCATTCAATCCTTTGAGAAAAAGTATAATGAGCAGTATGCCAACAAACTTAAAAACTGGAATAATATAATTCAAACAGTGAGCGGATATTATAATGTTGCAGGTCTTTGTTCAGACGGAACAGTTGTTACTATGCGTCCTACAGGTGGGCTCTATGCGGATAATAAGCCATGGAATACCGAAAAGTGGAAAAATATAATAAAATTGGCATGTGGTAAATACCATGTAATTGGTTTATGCTCAGATGGAACGGTTAATGCAAGCGGAATTGAGCATAGCGGAGAATGCCAAGTTTCTGCCTGGAGGAACATTATCTCAATATGTGCTGGCAATTACTGGTCAGCTGGACTCCGTACCGATGGAACAGTAGTAACAACACTTGATTTTGTCTGTGGAAGAAATATGACTGATGACTGGGAAAATATAACAGCTATATATGGCGGAGATAAAAGTATTATAGGTGTAAAAGAAACTGGTGAGATAGAGCAGATAACATTTGATTTAAAGGGACTTTTATATTTTAGAATTGCACCTGAAAGTGTTAAAAAATATACTCATATTTGGCAGGCACAGGATAAAGCTGACCCAGATGTATTTGAAGACTATAAATTTGCAACAGCAAAAGTTGAAAAAGGATTTACAAGTAGTACAACAACATATAAAGATTTGGGTGGTAAAGATTACTCAGACCTTGATTGGTAAACAGCTGTTTTAATTGGAGTGATACAGATGAAAGATAGTATTCTGATTAAAATAAAAAAAGCATTGAACAGGTTTATATCTAAATTATTTAATAACAAAAAGGATATAAGCAATGAAGAAATATTTTTACACCAATGGACACTTGTTTTAAAAGATAATGCCAGTGTATTTAATGGTCTTTACAATGGTTTACAGAAAATAGCTGACGGAAAAGCCAAAAAGCCTGAATCTGTTATTGCTGAATGGTGGACAAGAACACGTTATAAGTGGGAAAATCAGCCTATAACTGAAATAAGCAGAAAATATATGGAAAATGCAGATTATAATAAATGTGTTAATATTGCAAAACTTTTGCTTAAAGCAGCTCATGATGCTGACATTTCTAAAGAAAACAATGAAGATATTATTTTAGATGAATTATCTGCAAGGGCTTATTTGGAGTGGAATGGAAATGAAATATTTCCTTACGATAAGGTGAAAATTATAACTCCTGCTTGGTATCAATATAATCATGTGATTGAACAGGGGCACTGTGAAATTTTAGAAGAAAGTAAATTTGATTAATGTGCTAAATAATGGGAAGTGAAAGCTATGGAAAAAAATGTTGACTGCAATAATAATGATTTTGAAATTAAAGGAATAGAACTTGTAAAATATCACGGAAAAAACAAAAATGTATTAGTGCCGAAAGAAGTAAGGTTTGTTTTAAAAGAGGCTTTTGAAAACTGTGATTTTATAGAATCTGTTGCTTTTCAAAGTAATTTATACCAAATAGGAAAAAAAGCTTTTAACGGATGCACCAATTTAAAAAGTATCATACTTCCCGATAAAGTTGATTTTATAGAGGATAGAGCATTTTCAGGTTGTTCAAGACTTGAGAAAATTATGATACCAAATGGCGTGTATACGATTTTCCCTGATACGTTTCAAAACTGCCAAAGTTTAAAAGAAATAACACTTCCAGAAACAATAGCATATTTTGAAGCGTTTTCAGACAAAATGGAAAAAATAACAGTTATTGCTCATAAAGGCACTTTTGCAGAATTCTATGCCAAAAAATTTGGTTGTAAATTCATTCCTATTAACGGAATTTTAAAAGAAGGTTTTTATCCGTTTTATACTGAAGGAAGACCGGTAGTTTTTTATAATCCTAACAAAGGAATAAAAAAACTGATAGTTGATAAGGGTATGTTTATTGATTTTCCTGGATTTGAGCATCCTGAGATTATTATGAAGTATTATAAAGCAGAAAATCTTCCGAACAAAATCAGGTTTAGAGTTGAGTTTGTTAAAAAGGAAAACGGATATATTGTTATATGGAATATCCAGCCTGACGGATGGTATTATTTTGGTGATAGCAGTGAAGGTGAACATGTAGAGCTTTATGCAAGTTTAAATGATTTGGGAGAATTTACTTCAAAATTTCATTTATATAAAGTTGGAGCGGTAAAATACGAAAATACAGATATGGAAGAACATGAATATTGTGTGACCTTACAAAAAAATAATCAAATGTAAAAATGTTATATATAATCACACTTTAATAAAATGAAGATTACAAAAATATGAATAAGTGTAAAAAGAGCTAACTATAATATTATGTTAAGTAAATTTAGATTTGACAGTAAATAAAAGCACATTAATAAAATTTCTGTGATTAAAAAGAAAGAGCAGAAAAAACTGAGAGACAATCTCAATAATTACTTATATGCAGTTAGGCATTTACAAAACAAAAAATCCTCATTGGAATTTTTGAAGTTTTATTGTTATTAACAGATTTAAAGTTGCTCAATTTTGATGTTTATTGCAAACAGTTACACTGACGCCAAGGAGTAATCAAATTTATTTAAGACTCTGCTCATATGGTACATGATCAATTTATTGCGGAGTATACAAAAAGGCATATAATGGAATTTTGTCAGCTTTGCAGTAAATAGGCTCTTTTTTAAGACAAAAAGGAAACATACATTAAGTCACATCATATTGTATATCTTGCCAATGGTGATGCAGACTCTATCGATAACACTGTGGCTCTATGCCCTAATTGTCATAGTAAAATGCATGTTGTTAATGATGTGTCAGATGCAGCTATGTTACAGAAAGAAAGTAAAAATAGATAAAGTACAAGTTTTGTAGGTGTTGTTATGAGGTATGTTAAATATAAAATTGAAGAGATTTTACATATAAAAGAATATGACTTTCTTTCAGCGTTGTTTTTACATACTGAAAAGAGAGCATTGCAAGACAAAAATGCAGATGATGAGGAGAAAATTAATTCGTGGAAGGATTGTTTGTCTTTTATAAAGCAATATCTCATGAGCTATACTGGTCTTGCTCATATACTTCAAGTTCCAGTTTGCTTTGAGTATGAGATTTTTGATGGTACATGGGTTGATGCTGTTATTGTTTGTAGAGATAAACTGATTATTTTGTTTCTTAGAGTAAAATGTGTTGTGCTAATACAATATATAGAATGTATTTTTGGTTTTGATATGATATATAGTGGTGTTTTGGACTAAATGGACATAATAACACACTATGGATTTCAGTGT
>CALWSS010000066.1 GCA_944384255.1 uncultured Clostridia bacterium | reverse complement strand
ACAGCCGCTTCTTTAATGTCTGCCGACTGGAAATGGTACGATTATATATGCTGAAAATAAATTTATTTTTTAAGACCGCAAAAGCGGTCTTTTTATATTTTAATAAAAAATTTTCTGTTTATGTATTGCAAAAACTGGTGTAATAGTGTATATTAAGTGTGTTAGTTGAAATAGTACACTTAATTCAATGGAAAGGAGGCCGATGCAATGATTGTTATTGATTATAAAGACACAAGGCCCATTTATGAACAAATAGTGGAAAAATTTCAAACGCTTATTGTAAAAGGTGTTTTTGAAGCAGACAGCCAGATGCCTTCTGTAAGAAGCCTTGCTATGGAGCTTTCAATTAATCCTAATACAATTCAAAAAGCGTATGCCGAGCTTGAGCGCAGAGGATTTATTTATACTATTAAGGGGCGGGGAAACTTTGTTTCTTCCGGTAAAGAATATTTAAAATATAAAATAGGTGAAATACAGATTAAATTTGATAAGCTTTGTGAAGAGGCTGAAAGTGTAGGAATAAAACGGGAAAAAATAGCCGCCTACATTTTGGGGAAGGAGATGAGTTTATGATAGAGCTTAATGGCTTAAATAAATCCTTTGACGGAATTAAGGCCGTTGACAACATAAGCGTTACAATTAAGGAAGGCTCTGTTTTTGGACTTATTGGCACAAATGGCGCTGGAAAAAGTACTGTTATGCGTCTTATGACAGGTGTTTTAAAGCCGGACAGCGGAAAAGTGCTTATTGACGGTGAAAATGTTTATAATAATGTTTCAGCTAAAAGCAAGTTCTTCTTTATATCAGATGACCAGTATTTTTTTGCTACAGCCAATGCCAAAGATATGGAAAGATACTACAGCAAGCTGTATCCTGACTTTGATAAAGGTGCATTTTATGAATATCTTATAAGGTTTGGGTTGGATGCCGGAAGAAAAATAAATACATTTTCAAAAGGCATGAAACGTCAGCTTATACTTCTTTTGGGTATATGTGCCAATACAAAGTACTTAATTTGTGACGAAACTTTTGACGGTCTTGACCCGGTTATAAGGCAGAGCATAAAAAGCATATTTGCCAGTGAAATTGAAAAAAGACAGCTTACACCTATTATAGCTTCTCATAACTTAAGAGAGCTTGAGGATATATGTGACCATGTAGGCCTTTTGCACAAAGGCGGAGTTCTTCTGTCAAAGGATATTGAGGAAATGAAGTGTTCTATACTGAAAGTGCAGTGTGTATTTAAAAACGATAAAGAGCGTGAAAAAGCCGAAAAGAGCATGACTGTGTTAAAAGACGATGTGAGAGGTTCACTGCATACTTATACTGTAAGAGGAACTCAGGAAGATGTGGAAAGATTATTTGCTTCTTTAGAAACTATATTCTTTGAAGTGCTTCCATTGTCACTGGAAGAAATATTTATTAGCGAAACGGAGGTTGCAGGCTATGACATCAAAAAACTCATTTTTGGTTAATTTAAAACAAAATGCTGAAAGAAGAACATGGTCTATACTGCTTTTCGCTATAACGTTTTTCTTTGTGCTTCCTGTAACATTAATGGTTAATTTCAGCTCATTAATTAAATATACCGAAGAACAGTTTTTGGCAAAACAAATGCTTAATTCTTTTAAAGACGTGGTGGCAGTAAACCCGTTTATTATGGCTGTTACTTTAATTTTTGCCATAATTGCGGCTATACACGGTTTTTCATACCTTTACAGCAGAAAGAAAACAGACATGTATTTAAGTGTTCCGGTAAGTATACAAAAGCGCTTTGTGGCAATATTTATAAACAGTATGCTTATGTATATTGTGCCGTATATTATATTTTTAGTAATTACTATAATTATTGCGGGAACATACGGTGTTAATGATACGTATATTATTAAAATGGCATTTGTAAGCTTTGGAATTAACACATTGTTTTATATTGCAGTTTATGCCGTAACATCAATAGCCGTTATGCTTACAGGCAACCTTCCGGTTACAGTTTTAGGTACTGCCACACTTTTATGCTATGAAAACGGTGTAAAATTACTGCTTTTAGGTATGTCCAGCAATTATTTTAAAACTTACAGCCAATATTCTGACGAAAAGTTCCTTAAAACGTGGTTTTCACCTTTAGGCATTTTTGTAAAGTTTCAAGGTGATTTTTCAAGTGCATTAAAAGACAGTTTAAATGTTATGCCTATAGTAGGAAAGGCTGCTTTGCATTTGGCTGTTCTGGCCATTGTTTACATGGTAATAACATTTTTACTCTACAAAGCACGTCCGTCTGAAGCATGCAGCAAATCAATGGCATTTAAAAGAAGTAAAAAGGTTATTAAGCGCCTTATAATGATACCTATTGCTTTGGTATTTTCGTTATTCTTTGAGTCAGCCAGCGGCGGTTCATTAGGCGGTGCAATATTTGGTATGGCAGCGGGAATTATTTTATGCCACAGTGTAATTCAGGCAATATATGAGCAGGATTTAAAGGCTGCATTTAAAGACAAGCGCTCAATTATATATATAGCCGTAGTAGCCGGATTTATATTTGCTGTGTTTAAGTTTGACATAATGGGTTATGACAAGTATATACCTAATGAAAACAAACTGGTAAGCGGAACAATATCCCTTGATTCACCTTTTGGCAACAGAGCAAGTTTTTATGACAATGAGTACGATGCCGTTACAGGGGATAAATACAGATTTGAAAACATGAATATAATAGATAAATCCCTTTTATGTGATATAGCTTATACAGCATCACAGGAGATAGATAACTATACAAAGGGATACGGTTCAGAAGAAAATCCTTATACTATGACAGCTACAATGAAGTACACACTTTCAAACGGAAAGAATGTATACAGAAATATATATTTTGACTATAAAGAAAATGAAGAGCTTTTAAACAGAATTTATGCCGATGTAAATTTCAAGGAAAATTATATTCAGCTTTTTGACAGTGTATTTACAAGTAATGAAAGCTTATACGAAATACAGTACAGCAATGATTTTATAACCGAAACATTGGAACAGAATAAAAACAGTGAGCTTATAAACGCTTACAAAAAAGACTTTATTGATATGTCATTCAGCGATGTTAGCAATACACTTGCTTGTGGATATTTGGAAATGTACGCTGTTGTAAAAGATGAAAATAAGCAGGATACCGATATGGATAATTCAATGACAATTTATTATGAGTTCCCGGTTTTCGATTCCTTTGAAAACACAAAAGCATTTCTTGCTAATGAAGGCATAGACATTAACCAAAAGGCAGACAAAGACGACGTATTTTCAATAACAGTATATAACTATGAAGTAAATACACAGCCTGTTGAAATTACGGATGTTGAACAGATAGGCCAGATTTTGGACAGTGTTTATTCAAGAAGTCAGGAGTATTACAGTGCTGTTGATTTTGTCCTTAACGATAATTACGACGTTGACATTACATTTAAGCCTGAAAAATACAACGGATACTACAATGTAACCTGTGGCTTTAAAAAAGGCATGGTTCCGGACTTTATTGAGCAAAACTAAGTTTAAATGCTGTGCTTTATAAGACACAAATAAAACATATAAATTTTACTGGAACGTATTATTGAACGGAGGGTAGTAATATGGCATACATCACTATACAGGTAAACGATACAAATAAGCTTGAAAAATTAAAAAAACTGCTTACTGAAAACGGATTTAACACAGACGAAACAAAAATAACCGATACATCAGACTATATCTACCACTTTGACGGTTTGGAAATTGATGATGAGAAAAAACGTGTAACAGTAGACGGAAGAAGCATTGCTTTAACACCTACAGAGTATAACATTTTGTGCATACTTATGAAGCAGAAAGGCAGAGTACTTTCTGCCGAGCAGATTTACAGAGCTATATGGCATGTTGAAACAATAGGTGTAGAGGAAAACGTAATTGCAGTTCATATAAGACGTATAAGAATGAAAATAGAGCATGACCCTAAAAAGCCGCACTTTGTAAAGGCTGTATGGGGTGTAGGCTACAGAGTAGGCTGAATTTGACAGCTAAGGAGGAGAAGTGTTATGGATAAAAAAGATTTTGGTTTATTATTTGTATTTTTGGGGGCAGCTATGTGGGTACAGGCTTTTACATATGCAGCTTTAAATACAGCTTTTGTAAATTCAGGCACTTCAGGCAGCTGCTTTGAAAGCTTTATAAGCTATGGTAATGCCGGTTCCTTTATATGTGCTGTTTTATGCGTAATATTCGGCATACTGCTGATAAAGTTTGACCACTGCAAAAAATGTGATATACTTTAATAAAATAATCAGGACACCGTTTTGGTGTCCTTTATTTTTTATAATATTAGCAAAATAATAACCCCGGAAATATATTTTTTGAATATTTACCGGGGTTTATTGTTATGTATTTATTTACACAATATTAAAAGCAGCCTTTGGCATTAAGAGCCTTTTTATCCAGAGTTTCAAGTCTGTTAAGGGCCTCAGTAAGTGTTTCACGGCTTTTGGCAAAATGAAAACGTACATAATTATTTATGTTTTCGTTAAAGAAACTGGAGCCGGGAACAGCACCTACACCAACTTCACGGGCCATCCATTCACAGAATTTAATGTCGTCTGTAACGCCGTATTTACCTACATTAACCATTACATAGTATGCACCCTGTGGGTCTGTGTAGTCAAAGCCCATGTTTTTAAGGCCGTTTATAAAAAGATTTTTCCTGTCGGTGTAAATGTTAAGAAGCTCATCATAGTAGCTGTCGTCAAAATTAAGAGCAGTAACAACAGCCTCCTGGAGGGGAGCAGCAGCACCTACTGTAAGGAAATCATGTACTTTTTTAACACGGTCTATTATGTAATCCTCAGCTACAACATAGCCCAAACGCCAGCCGGTTATGGAATATGTTTTTGAAAGGGAATTGCATGTAATTGTTCTTTCCCTCATGCCCGGAAGTGTAGAAAAATATATGTGTTTATAAGGCTTATAAACTATATGCTCATAAACTTCGTCTGTTATAACAAATGTGTCATATTTAACGGCTAAATCGGCTATTATTTTAAGCTCACTTTCTGTAAATACTCTTCCGCTTGGGTTAGAAGGATTGCAGACAATAATTGCCTTTGGCCCTTGTTTGAAAGCGTCTTCAAGTACATTTGGGTCAAATGTGAAGTCAGGCGGATTAAGAGGAACGAATATTGGCTCAGCGCTGGAAAGTATGGCATCTGCACTGTAGTTTTCATAAAACGGTGAGAAAACAATTACTTTTTCTCCCGGATTGCAGACAGTGAGCATAGAAGCCATCATAGCCTCTGTACTGCCGCAAGTTACAACTATGTTTTTGTCAGGGTCTATTTTCTGGCCTGTAAAATGAAAATGCTTTTTTGCAAGGCCTTCTCTTATGGCCTGTGAACCCCAAGTTACTTCATACTGGTGGTGGTTTTCATAAGAAACCTCTGCAAGTCTGTCAAGAAGTGCCTTAGGCGGATTAAAGTCAGGAAAGCCCTGTGAAAGATTTATGGCGTTATTTTCAATAGATATTCTTGTCATTTTACGAATCATAGACTCTGTAAAAGTATCTGTTCTGTTGCTTAATTTTGGCATTATTTGTACCTCCTGCCTGTATTTGTTTTACCTATTATACATTTATTCATTAAAAAATACAAACGGTTTATAATATTAAATAAACTGAATTTAGAGTGCCTTAAACATATTAATCAATATTAAGTTGATAAAAACATGAATAAATAGTAAAATAAATAAATCGAATAATATAAAATACGGAGGCTTTTATGAGGGTATTTGCTTTATCCGACCTGCATTTGGGCCACTCGGTTAATAAGCCTATGGACAAGTTTGGCGGTGAATGGGAAGGCCATGCAGAAAAAATACAGACAAACTGGAACAGTGTTGTAACTGACAGCGACATTGTACTTATACCGGGGGATATTTCTTGGGCTATGGCCTTTAATGAAGCCGAAAAGGACTTGTTATTTATTAAAGGCTTAAAAGGCCAAAAAGTACTTATAAAAGGCAATCATGACTACTGGTGGAGCAGTGTTTCACGTCTTAACGGTTTATATGCAAAAAGCGGCATGTATTTCTTGCAGAATGACTGCTTTATGCTCTCTGACGGAAAAACAGCCATTTGTGGTGCAAGACTTTGGAAAAGGGACAGCACTGAGGCGGAGGATATAAAAATTTACAGACGTGAAATTATAAGGGCAAAGCTTTCTTTTGATGCGGCTGTTCGTAAAAAATGCCAGCAAATTATATTTATGAGCCATTATCCGCCATTGCTTTTTAATGAAACAGGTAGTGAAATATGTGAGCTTTTTAAAAACTATCCCGTAATAAAAGCCGTTTACGGGCATCTTCATGGAAACGATAATTTTAAAACGGGCTTTCAAGGTGTTATGGGAAAAACAGAGTACAAGCTTGTATCGGCAGATTATGTTAATTTTATGCCACAGCTTATATTTGAGGAGGAGTAAGACAAATGATAATTATGGTTGTAGACGGACAGGGCGGAGGAATAGGAAAATCTATAATAGAAAAATTAAAGCCGCTTTTAGGCCCTGAAAATCAGCTTATAGCATTAGGTACAAACTCTATAGCAACAGCTAATATGATTAAAGCCGGAGCAGATAAAGCCGCTACTGGTGAAAACGCTATTAAGGTAAATGCCGCAAGAGCCGATATTATTATGGGAAGCATAGGCATTATATCTTCAAATGCCATGTTTGGAGAGCTTAGCCACAAAATGGCAAGAGCTATAAGTGAAAGCCCGGCAGAAAAAATATTAATACCTATTAAGCGTTGCGGAATATATGTAGTTGGCATGAGCTCAGATTCAATGCCTAAAATGATAGATGAAGCCGTTGACACATGTGTTGACATGGTTAAACGCAGTAAAAAAAGCTGTGATACATTGTGATAAATAGGGAGGATTTATGGGATTATTATATATACTGCTTATAGCCGTAAGTCTTTCTATGGATGCCTTTGCAGTATCCGTTTCAAACGGTCTTTCAATAAAGGGAATACGTAAAAGTGAAATATTACTTGAAGCGCTGTTTTTTGGCGGATTCCAGTTTTTAATGCCTGTTTTGGGCTTTTTGCTTGGTTTTAGTGTTAAAGGCTATATTGAGGCCTTTGACCACTGGATAGCATTTGCTCTTTTAGCTGTTATAGGTTTTAATATGGTAAGAGAGTCTATGGGTGATGAAGAAGACGAGGACAATAGCCAAAGGCAGGCCCTTACACCAACTAAACTTTTGTTTCAGGCTATAGCTACAAGCATTGACGCTTTGGCAGTTGGTGTAAGCTTTGCTGTTTTAAACGTAAACATACTTTCTGCCAGTGCCGTAATAGGTGTTGTTTGTTTTATAATTTCTGTTTTTGGCTCTGTTATAGGCAAAAATGCAGGCAAAATGCTTAAAAAACGGGCTGAAATGGCAGGAGGCATTATTTTAATTTTAATAGGCTTAAAAATACTTGCCGAGCACATGTTTTTTTGAGCATAATTATAAGTTTTGCTCAATACAGAAGTATTAGGCTTAATATTTGTTATAAAATACAGCTATATATGTTAAATAATTGTAAAAGAAGTATGAAATTTTTAACTGAAAATTGCAAAATTAGATAAACTGTGTTAAAACTTAAATAAATGTAATGTATACTTTAATTTATGTGTTGAATTGGTTTTAAGATTGTACTATAATAAATACAATTTGTGTTGGTTGGTAATTACTTTATATATATACTTTACAGAAAGGAAGTTTTATTATGTCCAAGATTATGAAAACCATGGACGGCAACGAGGCTGCCGCTTATACTTCTTATGCTTTTACAGAAGTAGCCGGCATATTCCCTATTACACCGTCGTCACCAATGGCTGAGCACACTGATGACTGGGCTGCCAACGGAAAGAAAAATATTTTCGGCCAGACAGTTAAAGTTATAGAGATGCAGTCAGAGGGAGGCGCTTCCGGTACCGTACACGGTTCCCTTGCGGCAGGCGCCCTTACAACTACTTATACAGCAAGCCAGGGTCTTCTTCTTATGATTCCTAACATGTATAAGATAGCAGGCGAGCTTCTTCCGTGTGTGTTTCATGTAAGCGCCAGAGCACTTGCAAGCCATGCTCTTTCTATATTCGGCGACCATTCAGACGTTATGGCATGCCGTCAGACAGGCTTTGCACTTTTAGCTTCAAACTCAGTACAGGAAGTTATGGATTTAGGTGCTGTTGCACACTTAAGTGCTATTAAAGGCAGAGTACCTTTCCTTCATTTCTTTGATGGCTTCCGTACATCACACGAAATTCAGAAAATAGAGTGCCTTGACTACGACGATTTAGCTAAACTTGTAGATATGGACGCTATTAATACATTTAAGAGAAATGCTCTTAACCCTGAGCACCCTGTATTAAGAGGTACCGCTCAGAACCCGGATATTTTCTTCCAGGCAAGAGAGGCTTGCAACCCATACTACGAAAACATAGTTGGTGTTTGTGAAGACTACATGGCTAAAATAAGCGCTCTTACAGGCCGTGACTATAAGTTATTCAACTACTACGGCGACCCTGAGGCTGACAGAGTAATTGTAGCTATGGGCTCAGCTTGTGAGGCTATAGAAGAAACTATTGATTATTTAAGAGCTAAAGGCGAAAAAGTAGGTCTTGTTAAAGTTCATCTTTACAGACCATTTTCAGCTAAACACCTTATAGAGGCTATTCCAAAAACAGCTAAAAAGATTGCTGTTCTTGACAGAACAAAAGAGCCTGGTGCACTTGGTGAGCCTTTATATCAGGATGTATGTACAGCTATGTTTGAGGCTAAGGAACAGCCAATGATTGTTGCTGGTCGTTATGGTCTTGGTTCAAAAGACGTTACACCTGCTCAGTTTATAGCTGTTTATGATAACCTTAAACTTGATGCACCTAAGAACCACTTTACAATAGGTATTGTTGATGATGTTACAAATCTTTCACTTAATGTAGGTGCAGAGGTTAACGTAACAGAAGGCGACGGAACAATAAGCTGCAAATTCTGGGGCATTGGTTCCGACGGTACAGTAGGTGCCAATAAAAACTCAATTAAAATTATCGGTGACCATACAGACATGTATGCTCAGGCTTATTTCTCATATGACTCCAAAAAATCAGGCGGTGTAACACAGAGCCACCTTCGTTTTGGTAAGAAACCTATTAGGTCTACATACCTTGTTAAAACAGCAGACTTTGTTGCCTGCCACAAACAGGAATATGTAAATCTTTACGATATGTATTCGGAGCTTAATCCTGGCGGAACATTCCTTCTTAACACAGAATGGCCTGTAGATGAGCTTGACAAACATCTTCCGGCAGCTATGAAGAGATATTTTGCACAGAACAACATTAAGTTCTATATAATTAATGGTACAGATATTGCAAGAGAAATCGGTCTTGGAAACAGAGTAAACTCCGTTCTTCAGGCAGCATTCTTTAAACTTGCAAATATCATACCTATTGATGAAGCTGTTGAGTACATGAAAGCAGCTATTAAAAAGACATACGGCAAAAAAGGCGACGCTATACTTAACATGAACTATGCAGCTGTTGACCAGGGAACACAGAAAGTTGTTCAGGTAGAAGTTCCTGAAAGCTGGAAAAATGCCGTTGACGAAAATGCAGGCGCTAAGAAAGAAGTACCTGAGTTTATTAAAAACATTGTTGAGCCTATTAATGCACAGAGAGGCGACAGCCTTCCTGTAAGTGCATTTAAAGGCCGTGAAGACGGTACATTCCCACAGGGCACAGCAGCTTATGAAAAGAGAGGCGTTGCAGTAGACCTTCCTAAGTGGGACGTTACAAAATGCGTTCAGTGTAACCAGTGCTCATTTGTATGCCCTCATGCAGCAATTCGTCCTTTCCTTCTTACAGAGGATGAAGTTAAAAATGCTCCTGAAGGCTTTGACTCAAAGAAAGCAATTGGCAAAGGCCTTGAAAACTATCAGTTCAGAGTACAGGTTTCAGCTCTTGACTGCTTAGGCTGCGGTAGCTGTGCTAATGTATGTCCTGCTCCTGGCAAGGCTCTTACAATGGTTCCTGCTTATACACAGGAGAAAGAAGCTGCAAACTGGGATTATGCTATGAACCTTTCTGTTAAAGAAAATGTTATGGCTAAAAACTCAGTTAAAGGCAGCCAGTTTGTTCAGCCACTTCTTGAGTTCAGCGGTGCATGTGCAGGCTGCGGTGAAACACCTTACGCTAAACTTATAACACAGCTTTTTGGTGACAGAATGTATATTGCAAACGCTACAGGCTGTTCTTCAATCTGGGGCGGCAGTGCACCTTCGACACCTTATACAACAAACCATAAGGGACATGGTCCTGCTTGGGCTAACTCACTTTTCGAGGATAACGCTGAGTTTGGTCTTGGTATGGCTCTTGCTGTTAAACAGATGAGAGAAAGACTTAAAGCACAGCTTGAAAAACTCAGAAGCGTTCAGGGCTGCGAAGTTATGGCAGAACGTGTTGACGAGTGGATTGCTACAATGAACGACGGTGAAAAGAACCAGAAAGCAACAGCAGAACTTGTTGAGCTTCTTGAAAACTACAACGGAGCAAATGCTGAGGCTCAGGAAATTATAAACGACGTTCTTAAAAACAAAGACCAGCTTGCTAAAAAGAGCCAGTGGATATTCGGCGGTGACGGCTGGGCTTACGATATCGGCTACGGCGGACTTGATCATGTTTTAGCTTCCGGAGAAGATGTAAACGTATTTGTATTTGATACAGAAGTTTACTCAAATACAGGCGGACAGTCATCAAAGGCTACACCTGCCGGCGCTGTTGCACAGTTTGCCGCAAGCGGTAAGAAAGTAAGAAAGAAAGACCTTGGTATGATGGCTATGAGCTATGGCTATGTATATGTAGCACAGGTTGCTATGGGTGCTAACCAGGCACAGCTTGTTAAAGCCCTTATGGAGGCTGAGGCTTATCCGGGTCCATCACTTGTAATTGGTTATGCTCCATGTATCAACCATGGTATTAAAATGGCTAACTCACAGCTTGAAATTAAGAAAGCTGTTGAGGCTGGTTACTGGCATTGCTACAGATTTAACCCAGCTCTTAAAGCAGAGGGCAAAAATCCGTTTACTCTTGACTCTACACCAGAGCCAAAAGGCGATTTCCAGGAGTTCATAAAAGGCGAAGTTCGTTATTCATCACTTTTAAGAACATTCCCAGAATTAGCACAGGATCTTTTTGCTAAGGCTGAAGCTGATGCTAAAGAAAGACTTGAAAAATATAAAAAACTTGCAGCAGGTGAAATGTAATTAATTTTTAAGCTGTAAGATTAATATAGTTTAAATTATAAAACGGCTTATACTGCCTTATGGTGGTGTAAGCCGTTTTTTTGTATTTTAAGCCGTTTTATTATATTTTTGTTGAAAGCTGACTTAATATATAAATTTACTTTTCTAAATATGAATTTAAGCTAATTAATTACTGAATTATAATAAAAATTTATTGTTTTTCGATAAATAATAATTGACAAACAATAACAACATATATATAATGGCATTAAAGAAATATAGAGAGGACTGGTTTTATGTGGAATTCTAAAAGGTCTGTTGTGCTTTCCTGTATATGCACTAAAACTATTATAATAGCATCGGTTTTGTTTTTGTTCAGTGCTCCTTTTTGGGTTGAATTGTATGTAGATTATGCATCAAAAAATCCTGATATTAAAAATCCGCTTATTTTTACGGTTTATGCTGCCGGATTAGTTTCACTGGTACTGCTTTTTTGCCTTAACAAGCTGCTTTCTAATATAAGAAACGGCTCAGTTTTTATTTCTGATAATGTAAAGCTTTTAAGGGCTATATCATGGTGCTGTTTTGTTGTAGCAGCAATACTTTTGTTTTCGGGATTTTATTATATTCTGTTTTTGTTTGGTGCTGTTGCAGCCGGATTTTTCGGTTTAATATTACGGGTAGTTAAAAATGTAATAGAACAGGCTGTTATAATTAAAACCGAAAACGATTTTACTATTTAACGGGGGGAATTGAGTATGCCTATTGTTGTTAATCTTGATGTAATTATGGCAAAACGAAAAATTTCTTCCGGTGAGCTTTCATCCCTTATAGGAATTACACCTGCCAATCTTTCTATACTTAAAAATAATAAAGCAAAGGCTATTAGGTTTTCTACACTGGAAGAAATTTGCCGTGTTTTGAACTGTCAGCCGGGGGATATACTGGAATATGTGACAGACGATGAAACCAAATAAAGGAGGTAGTAAAAATGACTGATTTCACTTCTTTAAGCAATGTAAAAATAAGCGAGAACACTCAGCAGAGCGACGAGAAAAAGCAAAAATTCACTTTTGAAAAGTCTGACGGTATTTTTGCTGTATTATTTTTTGTATTAAGTTATTTGTATGTTCAGTGGACATATCCCTTCAGACCGGCACTTTCAACAGCTTTGTTTGTATTGCTTTTTGTTATAATTGGTACTGTTTACGGAAAAATATGTGGTTTTAGTCAGAGCAGAAAATCAATTCCATACTTAGCTATATTGCTTTTAGGTGCCGTAAGGTTTGTTGTATTTGATAACGATTTACCGGGTGTTATGCTTTATATGTTTATAACATTTATGGCCGTTTACTGGGTTGGTGTTTTTGCTAAAAGACGCATAGGAGCGGACAATGGAAAAGATTATATTTCGTCTTTGTTTGTATGGGATATATTTAATCAGCTCTTAAATGTGCCGTTTTCTCACTTTTCATGTGCATTTGGAAGTATAAAAAGCTCTTTCGGTAAGGGCAGAAACAGCAGTACATCAGGGCAGATTTTAATAGGTATTTTAATTTGTATTCCTGTTGCATTTGTTGTAATAAGCCTTCTTGCCAGTGCCGATACGGCTTTTGATAATTTAATGGGTATTTTGTATGATATGTTCTTTGGTAAAATATACAGCTCCGTAATCAGGTTTTTTATTGCAATTCCTGTATGGTGTTATTTTTTTGGCCTTTTTTACGGCAATTTAAGGAACAGAAACTTTAAGGGCATTACAGCTGAAAATGTTCAAAATGCAAGAAAGTACATGTGTAAAATGCCTAAAGCAACGGCATATACCGTTTTAACAGTTATTAATTTAATTTATATACTGTTTTTTGTTTCACAGTCGGCATATTTATTTTCGGGCTTTTCAAACCTGCTTCCTGCGGAATTTACTTATTCACAATATGCAAGAAAAGGGTTCTTTGAACTTTGTGTTATAGCATTTATTAATTTCGGCATCACTTATCTTTCATTTGTTATAGTGGAAAGAAACAGTGAAGGCAAAAGACCAAAGGCACTTACTGTACAAACAATGCTTCTTTCGGTTTTTACACTGCTTTTAATAGCAACTGCATTAAGCAAAATGGCTATGTATATTGACTGCTACGGCTTAACACGCCTTAGAATTTATGCTTCATGGTTTATGGTTATGTTATTTATTATGTTTATAATTATAATAGCCAAAAGTGCTGTAAACTTTAATGCTCCTAAAGCGGCATTTGTTGTATTTTGTATATGTCTTTTTACTTTATGTTTTTCAAATATAGACGGATATATGACAAAATATAATATATCAAGGTTTGAAAAAGGCACACTTGATACATTCAGCCCTTATGACTACAGAAGTCTTTCGGCAGGCTCTGTGCCGTATTTATATGAGTTTTATAACAATATAACAACTAAAGGAGAATATA
>CALWSS010000065.1 GCA_944384255.1 uncultured Clostridia bacterium | reverse complement strand
CGATGATACAATGTAAAAAATCGTTAAAACCTATGACGAAGAAGAGTAGGCTTATTAGGAATTTCAAAGAGAGCCGCCGGTGGTGGAATGGCGGTACTTTCCGTAAGTACGAATGGACTTTAGAGGGCAGGACGAAAGGAAATAGTTAGGAAAGTGTTTCTCAGTAGTGCCTGACGGGTGTTTCCGAACCCGTTACCAAAGGGGAATGTATGAAAGTACATTAAAGCGGCCGTTGTGCAATTTGAGTGGTACCGCGATTATAATTTTTGGATTATAACCGTCTCAAACAATTAGTTTGAGGCGGTTTTTTGTATTTTAAAAACACAAAACAAGAAGGTATTTTATATTTCACAAGGAGAGTGGATATTATGAAAAAAAGAATTTTATCAGCAGTATTTGCATCACTTTTAGTTTTATCAATGGTTGGCTGTGGTTCATCAGCTTCATCTTCTTCTTCATCATCAGCTTCTGCATCAGGCTCAGCTTCAGCTTCGGGTGAAACAGCTTCAACGGGCATTGAAGACGGAAAGACATATACAATAGGTATTTCACAGTTTGCTGAACATGGCTCCCTTGATAACTGCCGTGAAGGCTTTTTAAAAGGTCTTGAAGAAGAAGGCTTTGTTGAAGGTGAAAACCTTGAAGTTTTATATGAAAATGCTCAGGCAGACACAGGCACAGCCGGCCAGATAGCAACAAACTTTGTATCAAAAAATGTTGATATGATTTGTGCCATTGCTACAGTTTCAGCTACAAGTGCATACAATGCAGCCATGAAAACAGATATTCCTGTAATCTACACAGCTATTACAGACCCTGTAGCAGCAGGCCTTGCAAGTGAAGACGGAACACCGGTAGGCAATGTAACAGGCACCAGTGACAAGCTCCCTGTTGAAGCACAGCTCCAGATGATAAGAGAAATACTTCCGGATGCCAAAACAATAGGTATTCTTTATACAACAAGCGAAGTAAACTCAGAATCAGCAATAGCGGATTACGAAGCCCTTGTAGGTGAGTATGGCTTTACACTTGAAACAGTAGGAATTAACACAACAGCAGATATTCCTCTTGCTATGGATAACCTTTTAACTAAAGTTGACTGCATTACAAACCTTACAGACAACACAGTTGTTCAGGGTCTTGCAACAGAAATTTCAATGGCTACAGAGGCCGGAATACCGGTATTTGGTTCAGAAATAGAGCAGGTTAAAAAAGGCTGTCTTGCAGCAGAAGGTCTTGAGTTTGTAAGCCTTGGAGAGCAGACAGGCAAAATGGCAGCTAAAGTTTTAAAAGGTGAAGCACAGGCTTCTGATATTAAATTTGAAACAATTACAGAATGTGGTTTATACTTAAATACAGCAGTTGCTGACAAACTTGGAATAACAATAGATGACGAATACGCTTCAACAGCTGTTGAAACATTTGATACAATAGCTGAAGAGTAATAAAATGTTTTATTTGAAAGGGGCAGTACAAAATGGGTATACTCATAGGAGTGCTTGAGCAGGGCTTTATATACGGCATTATGGCTCTGGGTGTTTATATAACATATAAAATATTGGATTTTCCGGACCTGACAACTGACGGAAGCTTTCCTTCCGGTGCAGCTGTTACGGCGGTGCTTCTTACAAACGGAGTAAATCCCATTCTTTCACTGCTTATTTCATTTATAGTAGGAATGATTATAGGCGCTTTAACCGGCATAATTCATGTTAAGTTTAAAGTAAGGGACCTTTTAAGCGGTATTATAATGATGACAGCCCTTTACAGCATTAACCTTAGAATAGCCGGAAAGGCCAATGTTCCGCTTTTCAGCCAGCAGACAGTTTTTGACAACAGCTTTTTAAGCGCTGTATTCCCGGAAAGTTTGGCTCCTTATCAAACTGCAATAATTGCTTTTATACTTACTGTTATAGCTAAGCTTCTTTTAGATGCTTACCTTAAAACAAAAAGCGGTTTTCTTTTAAGAGCCGTAGGCAACAACGAAACACTTGTTACAAGCCTTGCCAAAGATGTAGGCCTTGTTAAAATAGTAGGCCTTGCCATAGCCAACGGACTTATTTCATTAAGCGGCTCCATAATGTGCCAGCAGCAGAGATTTTTTGATGTTTCAATGGGTACAGGTACAGTTGTTATAGGTCTTGCCAGTGTTATAATAGGAACTAACGTGTTTAAGAATATATCTTTTATTAAAGCCACAACAGCAGTTATTGTAGGTTCTGTTGTATATAAAGGCTGTGTAGCCCTTGCCATAGCAGCAGGATTAAGTGCTACAGACATGAAACTTATTACAGCAGCGTTATTCCTTATAATACTTATTGTTACAATGGACAGAAAAAAGAAGGTGAAGAAGAATGCTTGAGCTTAAAAATATTGATAAATATTATAATGTAGGTACTATAAACGAAATGTGTCTTTTTAACGGTTTTAACTTAACTGTTGGTGACGGAGATTTTGTTTCTGTTGTAGGCTCCAACGGCTCAGGCAAAACTTCTATGCTTAATATAATATGTGGAAGCATACATGTAGACGGTGGAAATGTAGTTGTAAACGGTGAGGACATTACAAACAAAAAGGAATTCCTTAGATATAACGATATGGGCAGGGTTTATCAGAACCCGGCTATGGGTACTTGCCCTGATATGACTATACTTGAAAATATGGCTATAGCCGACAACAAGAAAAAAAGTTATGGCTTAAGCATGGGTATTAATAAAAGCCGTATTAATTTTTATAAAGAACAGCTTAAAAGCCTTAACCTTGGCCTTGAAGATAAGCTTCATGTTAAAGTAGGTGCACTTTCCGGCGGCCAAAGACAGGCAATGGCTCTTTTAATGGCTACAATGACAGATATTAAGTTCCTTATACTGGATGAGCATACAGCGGCTCTTGACCCTAAAACAGCAGACATTATAATGGAGCTTACAGATAAAGTTGTAAAGGAAAAGCATCTTACAACACTTATGGTAACTCATAATCTTAGATATGCTGTAGAATACGGCAACCGCCTTATAATGATGCATAAAGGCCAAATAGTAATAGATAAATCCGGTGATGAAAAGAAAAACACCGGTGTAAATGATATACTGGATGTATTTAACGAAATAAGCATTGAGTGTGGAAATTAATAAGTAAATAAAATTAAAACCGTCTGTTTAACAGGCGGTTTTTGTATTTATACATGAAATTTCTTAATAAAATAATAGCCGTATGTTTTTATCTGCATACGGCTGATGTTTTATTATTGTTTTATATTACGAAAATAAGTTATAAAAAGAAGTTATAAAAAGAAGTTATAAAAGGAAGTTATGAAAAGAAGCTCTTAATTAAGCCTATTATTTTTCTGAAAACACTTACTATTCTTGTAAAAGGTGTGCCGGCTATGCCTGTATCCTCGTTTATATCCGGTGCTTCATCATCGTCATCGGCTGTTATTTCTTCCGTTCTTAATATTACCTGAACGCTTTCAGGAGCTGTGTTTTTATCCGATGTAAATGAAACAGCCGGAAGGGATGAGTCTAATTTAAGCAGGTTATTGTCCTCACCGGTGTATTCGTCCCACTTGCTGTCGGCTAAGTCCTTAATGGTATCTTTTGCATTTTTAATTACTTCAGTCTGTGAAAGACCGGTTATTGACTCTGTAAGAACATCCACAAGGCCGTTTATAGTTGCTTCCGTACCGGAATTAAGGCTTTCGCCTGATGTTTTAAGCATATCTTCAAGTTTGGTTAAAAAGCTGTGCAGTGATGTAAGGCTTGTGTTGGTTTTTTCAACAGTAGTTTTGCTGTCGGCTATAAGGGATTGAACATCGGCTTTGTATTTATTGGCTGTTTCAACAGAGGCATTAAGGGCATTAAGAGTTTCGTCAGCTTTATCGGCGGCATCGGATATAATCTGAGTAATCTCTTTTGAATTTTCAATTATGCTGTGGTAATCCTCACTGTGGGAATATACGTTATCTACAGCATTTTGGCAGAGCTTTGAAAGCTCGGAAATATCATTTACAAGCTGGTCGATGTCGACACCGGAGTCCTCACCGGATAATATGCCGCAAAGATTGCCTACATTTCGGCTTAAAGCGCTTAAATCAGATGCCAGATACTGTATAGAGTATAATGTGGCCCATATACCGCCGGCATTTACATCGCCTTCTGTTGAAAAAGCGTCCATAAGAGCGCTGGATATGTACTGCACGTTTCCGTCGCTGGAAAGATAATCAAGTCTGTCGCCTAATGCGTTTCCGGCATACTCAATGCCTTTTAAATATGCTTCTAAGTTTTCAGACTGTGATGAGAATGAATCAAGATTATCGGAAAGAGATGAAAGGACTTCGTTCCATTTGTCTTTGTCCTCATCGGCTGTAGTTATAAGTTCGTCTAATGCGTCTAAATTTTCATCAACAGCCTGTGCTGTGTCTTTAATATCATTTAATGTATCCGAAAAATTCTGCAAAGAATCGTTAAGGCTGTTTAAATTATCGTTAATATCGTTAACGGCATTTTGTGCATTGTCAAAATGTGCACTGTATGGTTCAAGGGCTTTGTTCAGCTCTTCCATATCACTTAAAGCCGTGTCGGCATCTTCGTAAACACCGCCTTTTGACTCATTTATTGTGTTTCGTGCTTCATCAAGCTTTTTAAGGCCGTCGGATGTGTTTTGAAGACCGCTTTGCATAGCGTCTAATGTGTCTAAAATAACATTAAGGCTGTCGCTTATGGCGTCGGCTGAGTCTTCTATATCATTTTTGGCATCACGTAAATCTGTTATTTTATCAACTTGGCTCATTGTAGCCGGCTGCATCATAAGCATAATGCCGGAAAACTCAAAATCATTGGAGCCTATTGAAACCTGAAAGTGACCTTCTTCACCGGGCAGGCAGAAAAACACTATTGTTTTAAGACTGCCAACGGTGGCCATTTGGCTTCCCGGTGCTTCAACACTCAGCACTTTATCCATGTCAACAACACAGGCGGCTTCCAGCATAAAGTTATTTTTGTAGTAATCAATGGCATTTTCGTTTGGTATGGCATCTATGTTAATTTCTATAAGACCGCTTGAGCCGGGAAGGTCTTCGGCTTTATACGGCACTCCGTTTAATTTGTAGCTGACATCAAAATCCCATGGCAGAGGTGACACAAGCTCCGGGTCTTTGCCCTCAAAATAAAACCTTGTAGGGGTTTGGGCACTTTGTGAAAAATCGAATAATACACTGCCGTCGCTTTCCTGAGCTTTGGTGTAGTCAGTCATGTTTACTATTTGGCTGTATTTGCCGTAATCCGTAATCTGGGTATTGCTGTTTAAACCATAGCTTTTAACTATACTGCTTTTTATGGCTTTGCCGTAACTGTCAAGGTTTACATAGAGTGTTTCATCGTAAGTAACCTGCGGTTGTGCAGCTGATGCTTCTATTAACATAACAGATGAGAGCAGAAGTGCCATACAAGCAGCTGTTTTTATTTTATGCCTCATTTTTATCTATCTCCTTTTATGCCTGCGGTGTGTTTATATTTTGGTTATTGCTGTTTTTGCCCATTAATTTGCGTTGTTTTTTCTCCTCACTGCGCTTTATCTGTTTAATTATTATCTTATCGAAGAATGACAAAAGCGCCGGAAGCAGTATAAGCACAAGGGCCATGCTTAAAAGGGCTCCCCTGCCTACCATGTGGCCTACCTGTGATATAGAGCGGATTGAGCTTGTAAAATAAATTATATATCCAACAACTGTAAGTATTGAAGCCGATGTCAGTATTGATAAGGCACTTTTTGATATGGCCTTAACAGCGGCTTCTTTTTTGTCCGGGTACTGCTTTCGCATTAAAAGATAGTTGTTTGTCATTAATATGGAGTAGTCTACCGTAGCGCCTAACTGTACACAGCTTACAATAATGTAGCCTATATAAATAACGTTTTCTCCGGCTATGTACGGTATAGCCATGTTTATAAATGTTGCCAGCTCTATAGGCACTAATATAAGTATAGGTACAAATATTGTTTTAAATGTAATCATTACAACTAATGCAACGCCTATTATTGAAAACAGCGATACACGGTCGTAGTCCACTGTAAGTATGTCACGTATGTCCATGGCTGTAGGTGTAAGGCCTATTACGTATGAGTTTTCAGGATAATATCGTTTTACGGTTTCCGATATTGTGTTGCTGCATGCAAAAGAATAGTCGCTTTCTTCGCTGTTTTTCATTGAAATTATAATTCTTGAGTAGTCATCTGTTTTAAACTGCTCCGTAAGTTTATCAGGCAGAAAATCCTGCGGTATGCCTTTAGGCAGTGTGCCAGAAAGTGAAAGGGCATAGTTTACAAAGCCTAAATCGTCTAATGCGTCTGTAAGATTTCTTTCCTGTACAACAGAGCCTGTAGGCACTATTGCCAGTATTGTATTGGATTTTCCAAACTCACGGTCGATTTCTCTTGCATCGTCGTAGACTTTTGTTCCCGGGCCTGCACCTTGGGCTTCATCGCCGAACTTAAATTTGTTCATTGTCTGGGCTGTGTAGCAAGGTATAACCAAAAGGGCACAGAGTATAAGAACCGGTCTGTGTATTTTATAAAGTGCTTTGCCAAACTTATCAAAAGACGGTACAAATGACTTGTGATTAAATTTTTCAATTAACGGTGTAAAACGAATTATAAGTGACGGCATAAGGAATATAACCGTTAAAAGTGAACATATAACGCCTTTTGAAAGCACAAAGCCCATGTCGCTTCCTATATGAAACCGCATTAAAGCCATTACTATAAAGCCTACTATAGTTGTGGCACCACTGGAAGAAATAGACGAAAAAGCTTCTCTTAAAGCGGCTTCCATAGCCGGCTTTTTTTCCATGCCAGTAGCTGTATAAAACTTAAATGTATGCAGAAGGAATATGGAGTAATCCATTGAAACAGCCAATTGCAGTATTGCCGATATGGAGAATGTGAAAAACGATATTTCACCAAATATTATGTTTGTGCCCATATTTATTATAATGGCTATACCCATTACAAATATAAAAAGCACAGGCTCAAACCACGATTCAGTAGTAAATGCCAGTATGGCAAATGTAACTATAAGAGCAAGTATAATGGCAACTGTAAGTTCTTTAACAACGGATTCCTGTCTTTCTTTGTTGGCTATGGCACTGCCTGAATAGCAGGCATTATCTCCACATATCTGGTAAATTTCATCAACAGCCTCACGGGTTTTCTGGTCGTAACTGCCTTCTTCAAAAACTACGTCCATAACGGCATTGTTGTCTTTGTAAAATGAATTGCCTTTACCCATTAAATTATTAAATGTGTCAAGAGAAGACTCAATGAAAGACTGGGACATATAGGCTTGAGTAACACTGTCCGGGCCTATTACCATTGAAACACCGTCTACATCTGCTATTTGTTCCCTTATTTTTTTGGCATCCTGAACGGTAACGTCCTTAACCATTATTCGGGCAAGACCGGGATAGCCGAATTCCTCTTCCATAACATCAAGGGCCTGCTTTGTAGGTGCAAATTCCGGCAGGTATGTACTTAAATCGTAGTTAATGCCTACAAAAGGGTAGCATATAACGCTTATAAATACTGCCGCAATAAATATTTTTTCTATTAAACTGCATTTTGTGACTATGAAATTAATTAAGCTGTCAAAATTTATTTTTCTCATCGTTATCTCCGTTATTCAACATTAAATTGATTTTTAGACTTATTTGTATTATAATTCATAGTGTTGATAGATACAATAATCAGATTTATTTTTTGAGTTTAATAATCAACGTTTTTATTAATGGCAGATAATAATAAACATAATGTTGATTATTGCTTAAGGTGGGGTGATTTTATGGAAAACATTAAGGAAGACAGACGTATAAGGCGTACAAAAAAACTGCTTAAACATGCGTTGGCCCAGCTTATGGACGAAAAGGAATTTAAAGACATTACAGTAAAGGATATTACAGAAAGAGCTGACTTAAACAGAGGCACATTTTATCTGCATTATACTGATACTTATGATATTTTAAATAAAATCGAAAACGAAATACTTGAAAACATTCAAAACATGATTAATCAGGATATGGAAAAAACAGATATGACCGACAGCGATTCTGTACCGGCTCTTAAGCCTATAGCCGAATATATTATGGATAATGCAGATATATGCCGGTGCCTTATAAACAACAAGGCTTCGGTGGACTTTATAGATAAATTTCAAAATCTTATATATGTAAACTGTTCGGATATTATAAAACGCAGACATAATGTAAAAAACACCACACGAAACGAATATTATTTCAGTTTTATAACATTGGGCATAATAGGCATGGTTAAAAAATGGCTGGAAACCCAGCCTATGGCTTCACCGGATGAGATAGTTTTTCTTGTTGAACAGATAATGACATATTCATCGGCTGTGCTTAAATGAAGCAGTTAAAAAACACTTTTAATTTTTTTACAGCGTGGTAGAATAGACATAAAATGTTTTAGGAGATGATGAGTTTTGAAAGTCCTTATTGACTTATTTGTTACATTTGCCAAAATGGGTGCAGTTACTTTCGGCGGTGGATATGCCATGCTTCCCATACTGCAAAAAACAGTAGTTGAGGATAAAAAGTGGGCTACCGACGAGGAGCTTTTGGATTATTACGCCATAGGCCAGTGTACACCGGGAATTATAGCCGTAAATACCGCAACTTTTATAGGTTATAAAACAAAAGGAATTATAGGCGGAATTGTGGCAACTTTAGGACTTATATTTCCTTCTATTGTAATAATAGCCATAATAGCGGCTTTTCTTAAAAACTTTGCATCTCTTGCCGTTGTTCAGCATGCTTTTTCCGGTATTAGGGTATGTGTAGGCGTGCTGGTGCTTAATGCAGTTTTTAAGCTTTGGAAAGGTGCCGTTAAAGGCAAAATTACAGGCGCCGTTGTTATAATAACATGTGCCCTTGCGGCTTTTACTAATGTTTCATCTATTGCCCTTGTTGTGGCGGCAGGCGTTTTGGGTATTCTTTTTTCAGGCAAAATAGAAAATATAGAAAGCAGTAAAAAAACAGAGCAAAAGGAGGGGAATAAATAATGCCAATGCTTCTTTTGCTTTATCTGGAATTTTTTAAGGTAGGTCTTTTTGCCGTAGGCGGTGGACTTGCAACGCTTCCTTTTTTATACGACTTGGCTGATAAATACACATGGCTTACCAATTCAATGATTGGCGATATGATAGCCATTTCAGAATCAACACCTGGTGCCATGGGTGTAAATATGGCAACTTATGTAGGCTTTCAAAACAGCGGTGTAATAGGCTGTATAGTGGCAACACTGGGCCTTGTTTCCCCGGCAATTATAGTTATTGTAATTATATATAATGTAATAGACAGATTTAAAGAAAGCGCTATAGTTAAGCATATATTTTATCTGCTTCGTCCGGTTGCAACAGGACTTATAGCGGCGGCGGGCCTTTCGGTTATAGTTTTGGCTATATTCGGAACTGAAATATCAGAATTTAATTTAATGTCAATAAGTTTAAAAGCTGTGGCGCTTTTTATAGTTATGCTTATATTCACAAGGAAAACAAAATTTCACCCTATAGTGGCAATAGTCATAAGCGGTATAGTTGGTGTTGTGTTTAGCTTTTAACACAGCAAAGGGGAGGTAATCAAATGGAAAAAGTGCTTAATTACATTGACGGAAAATGGACAGAAGCCTTAAGCGGCGAATATTTTAATGTAATAAATCCCGCTACAGGCGAAGTAATTGCTAAGGCTGCAAAAGGCGGCCGTGACGATGCCAAAGCGGCTATTAAAGCGGCAAAACGTGAGTTTTATAACAACAAAAAGGGCTGGAGAAGGTTTTCTTCAGTTAAAAGAAGCGAAATGCTCCTTAAAATAGCCCATGAGTTGGAAAAACGCCGTGAGGAATTTGCCAAAACAGAAACAGCCGACAACGGAAAGCCTTTAAGAGAGGCTTTAGGCGATGTTGACGATGCCGTAAGCTACATAAGATATTATGCAGGAGCCATAAGA
>CALWSS010000064.1 GCA_944384255.1 uncultured Clostridia bacterium | reverse complement strand
GGAATCATTCTGAAAAAGAATGATTCCCCTGCTTTTTTCCAATCCCGTCTGACAGATGCCGTAAGTGTAATTTTGAGTGAATTACTTTCTTACGAGCACCCGCCTAATTAAGCAGGGATTTTTTTATTATTTAATTTCAAACTCCTTTGGATACTCCACAACGCCTTTTACACCTTCAAGAGCGCCTTCTTCAAGCTCTATGCACATAAAATTTTCAGGCTGACACTCAAAAGGCGGAAATATGCCGTAATCCGAAGCCGGTTTATAGCCGAATTTCGGATAATACCCTTCATGCCCGGCAACAAATACTGTGCCATAGCCCAGTCTTTTGGCCTCTTTATGGCCCATTTTAATAAGCATGCTGCCTACACCCATTTGCTGATAGTCCGGCAGAACGGCTAAAGGCGCTAAAGCAAGAGCCGATGCATTGCCTATTTTTATTTTAGAAAAAAGTATATGCCCCACAACATCGCCTTTGTAGCTGGCTACAAGAGAAAGCTCCGGTATAAAATCAGCGCTTTTTCTAATACGCTCAACCAAAAACTGCTCTTTATGGTCAGAAAACGCCATTGATTTAAAAGCCTTTTCTATTACTTCTGATATTTCTTCATAGTCACGTTCTTCTTCACGGCGTATTATACAGTTAAGCACGCTCATTTCATTACCGCCTTTCACAAAAATTAAGCAAACTGATTAAATTATTATACACACTTAATTGTAACGCCATACTTATAATATGGCAACAAAAATAACGGGCTTACCAAAGTAAGCCCGCTTTATTATTTAAGCTAAATTATCTTTTAAATACTGCACCTGACATAGCAGATGAAACCATCTTTGAATATCTGTCAAGGTAGCTGCCTGGTTTAACAGGTGGTTTATGAGGCTCCCAGCCGATTTTTCTCTTTTCGATTTCTTCGTCTGGTACATTAAGTGTAACAACGCCTGCTTCAATATCAATTGAAATGCTGTCGCCGTCTTTTACAAATGCAATAAGTCCGCCTTCAGCTGCTTCCGGTGAAACGTGACCGATAGCAGCACCTCTTGTAGCACCTGAGAAACGTCCGTCTGTAATAAGAGCAACAGATGAGCCAAGACCCATACCAATAATAGCTGATGTAGGTGTAAGCATCTCTCTCATACCAGGGCCGCCTTTAGGTCCTTCGTAACGGATAACTACTACATCGCCTGGTTTAATTTCGCCGTTGTAGATAGCTTTAACAGCTGGCTCTTCCTGGTCGAATACTCTTGCAGGGCCTGTGTGTTTAAGCATTTCAGGTACAACACCGGCTTTTTTGCAAACAGCGCCTTCTTTAGCAAGGTTGCCGTAAAGGATTTTAAGACCGCCTGTAAGGCTGTAAGCTGTTTCTTTATTACGGATAACGTCTTCATCTTTAACAACGTGACCGGCAATGTTTTCATAAACTGTTTTGCCTGTAACTGTAAGGTTGTCCTCAATAAGGCCGTACTCTTTAAGTCTTTCCATAAGAGCTGTAACACCACCGGCATTATCAAAGTCAGCAGGGTAATGAGGGCCTGATGGTTTAAGTTTTACAAGGTGTGGTGTAATAGCTGCAATTCTTTCTACTTCATCAAAGCTGAAAGGAATATCAGCTTCGTTGCAGATAGCTGCAAGGTGAAGCAGTGTATTTGAAGAACCACCGATTGCCATATCAACAACAAGTGCGTTATGTATAGCTTTTTCGTTAAGTATCTGTTTAGCTGTAATGCCTTTCTTCCAAAGTTCCATAATCTGCATACCTGTTCTCTTAGCAACAGCAAGTTTCATACCGCTCATTGCAGGAAGAGTTGCACCAGGAAGGCAAAGACCAAGAGCCTCTGTAAGGAAGTTCATTGAGTTAGCTGTTCCAAGAAGGTTACAAGCGCCGCAGCCAGGAAGTGCTCTGTGCTCAAGCTCATTAAGCCATTCATGAGATTTAATGCCTCTCTGAACAAGACCTGAAGCTTCCATAAGGTCTGTATAACCTACTTTTTCGCCGTCCATGCAGCCAGTAGCCATAACACCGCCTGAGCAGATGATTGTAGGAACATCAAGTCTTGCAGCTGCAATAATCATACCAGGTGTAATTTTATCACAGTCAGGAATCATAACCATAGCGTCAAAGCTGTGGCCGTTCATCATACACTCAACTGAGTCAGCGATAAGCTCACGGCTTGCAAGAGGATAATGCATACCGTAGTTACCCTGTGCTATACCGTCACAGATACCAATTGTAGGGAACTCAATAGGAGTACCGCCGGCAGCAATAATACCGTCTTTAACGGCTCTTGCTATTGTGTCAAGATGTCTGTGGCCAGGCATTGTTTCGTTCTGAGCGTTTACAACACCGATAATAGGTTTTTCAAGGTCTTCGTCAAGAACACCCATTGCATAATAAAGCGCTCTGTGTGTAGCTCTTTCAAGACCTTTTGTTGTGATATCACTTTTCTTTGCCATTTGTTTATTTTCCCCCTTTAATTTCCATAAATTAAAGCACAATTTACTAATAAATTGTACCATAGAGACATGTCTTTTACAAGTGAAATGATAGACCTTGTTAATTAATTCTCATTCAGTTTAAATCATGTATTATTGCAAATGCAAACTTATTTTAGTATAATCAATGAAAAATTTAATTTATTTGTTTAAATAATTAAAAAACAATGCTTTTATTATAATGTTTTTAACTATGAATGTTAAATATTTATCCTTAAAAACTCAATTCCTATATAATAGTTTTAAACGGCAAAGGAAGTGTATTTATGATATTAAAGTTTTCAGATGTATATTCCCTGTCATACGGCAAAGAAATTATAGACGACATACCCCTTAAGCCGCAGTTTGATGAAATAGAAATACGTAATTTTTATATTAAAATGCGTGACGGAGTCAATCTTTTATGCCACGGAGCTTTTCCCGTTGGTGCCTCAAGTCTTCCGGTTATACTTATTCGTACACCATACGGACCAAAAAGCCTCAGGTTCTTTCATGAAATGGCTTTTTACGGCTATATATGCATAGCCCAGAACTGCCGCGGATGTTTCGGAAGCCAGGGAGAGTGGTTTCCAGCTAAAAACGAACGTAGCGACGGCATAGACACAGTTAATTATATTAAAAAACAGCCCTACTGCAACGGAAACATTGCCATGACAGGCACGTCATACCTTACAATGTGCCAGTATATAATATGTGATCTGCTACCGCCTGAAGTTAAAACACTTAATTTCGAGGTTTACAGCCCTTACCGCCATGATTTGCTTTATACAAACGGAATGTTCCATATAGAAGCATATTCCGGCTGGACAGCATACAATTCCGGCATAAAAAACATGGCTCTTTCTGCCGATGAGGCTTATTCCAAAATGATTAACTATTCACCACAGATGTATGCCGACAAAGCAGTTTTAGGCCAAAAGCTGGACTGGTACAGACAGTGGCTTTTAGGTGAAGATAAAGACAATGAGCTTTATAAAAACGGAGCCTACGGCATACTTAAAGACATACCGAAAAATATTAAAGTGCCTGTTCTTGCTCATGCCGGCTGGTATGACCCTCACTTTGGGGGAATGCTCAGAGCATGGGAACAAATGCCGGAAGAAACCCGAAGCAAAAGCTATATGATAATTACACCTACTAACCACAAACAGGGCTTATGCTCCGATTTAAAAGAAGAAAACGCCTTTGAACCGGTGGGTAAAAGATTTATACGTTCAAAGCTCAACTGGTTTAATCACCACTTAAAAGGTCAGGATTATTTTCAGCCGGTACAGGAAGGCTCGATAAACGCCTATGTTTACGGTTTAAATGATTACCGTATATTTAAAAGCTTCAAAGAAAAAGGCACACGAACACTGTACATAAACACTTTTGACAAAACACTAAGCGAAACCCAAAAAGAACAAAAGCCTTTAAAATATGACTACGACCCTAAAAACCCGGCTCCAAGCTACGGCAGTGAAGTTATAATGATAGATTACATGTACCACAAACACAAAGATACAGCAGAAGGCAGGCGCCATATTCCTAACGCAGGCTACAGAAGCGATGTTTTATCATTTGTATCTGAGCCTTTTAAAAAAGACACATTAATTGAAAACCCTATTTCGGCCAAAATATTTGTCAGCTCCTCAGCACCGGATACATGCTTTTTTGTAAGGCTTTCTACTGTGCACCAAAACGGAGAAGCCTATTATTTAAGAAGCGGAATTACAACACTTAAACAAGCTTTGGGGCATTACAAGCCAAATGAAAAAGCTGAAATTACAATAAATCTTAATACCGTAGCGGCATTAATTAAAAGCGGCACACGTTTAAGAGTTGACATAACAAGCTCGGATTTTCCGTCTTTTAATGCACACCCAAACACGCTTAATTTATGGTCTGTTGAGGAGCACCCTGTTACAGCCACACAAACCATTTATGGCGGTAAAATTATATTCTAAAGAGAAAAACAAATAAAAAAACAAAGCGGATTTAAGTATTTAATTAATACCTATATCCGCTTTTATTTACTGCCAGTTAAAATTTTCTTTCCCTGCTCCTACTTCAAAGTGATACTTAACAATGCCCAAATCAACTTTTGAAAAAAAGCCGCCTGTTGAAACAGCCCGAACATTATTGCCGTTTAAAAAGAACTTAAACCTCTGCTGATTTACGGCAGTAGGAGCCAAAAGAGCCGCATTTATGCCTTCTTTAAACCACTTAGGCGGTTTTTCGTTTAACACACATACTTTATCCGGTGTTTTGCTCTTATGCGGAACACCGTGGTTTTCTCCATAGCCAACGGCTATTACACAAATAATTTTATTTCCGTCTTTTACATAATTTTTAGCAACGCTTTTTTTAAAAGTAAGACCAACCCAGCATGTATCAAGGCCAAGCTGTGTTGCCTTAAGCACTATCCTTTCACCGTACCAGCCGGCTTTTTCGTCTAAGTCATCGGTTTTCGGGCCGGAAAGAATAATATAGTTTTTTACGTTTTTAAAAATACCGTAGCCCGGAATAAATGAGCCGAAAGCCTTTGGCTCATCTTTAATAAGGCGTATGCTTAAACCGCTTTCATGCACACAGGACTTTATTTCGTCTGAAAGATGCTTTAATGTTTCGCCTTTTATTGGTTTATCTGTATATTTTCTTACGGAATGCCTTAATTTAACGGCTTCTTTTGTATCCATGACAACACCCCTTTACCTATTTAATATATTTACTTAAGTTTTATTAAATTATACCATAAATATTGCTGTTTTTTATCTGCATATATTATATTTATTCTTTAAATACTTTAAACTTAGTCATTGCATAAAACAAATTCATATATTATTATCTATTTATAAGCTTTAAAATTATTAAAGTTTGCTTAAATCAGCTTTTAAGCTGTTTTTCACGGAGAGATAGTATGGACTTGAATGAAAAAAAGCTTCTTAATTTTGTAGTTAATTTAGGAACGCTTATGATTAAAAACGGTGCAGAAATACAAAGAGCGGAACAGACCATTATGCATATAGCCGCCTCAGACGGTATACACAGTGCCGAAGTTTTTGCCGTGCCAACAAGCGTTATGGTAACACTGCATAACAACAACGGCGGCACTTTTTCGGAGCTAAAACGTGCTTACGGCCGCAGAATAAACCTTGAAAAAGTTATTGCCTGCGACAGACTGGCTGTGGATTTTATAGAAAAGAGAAAAAGTATTGATGAATGTTTAAAGGCTCTTGATGATATAGATTCCCTTACAGATTTTAAAGTTTATGTAAGAATAGCGGCCTACAGCCTTATATGCCTTGCTTTTACTATACTTTTCAGGGGAACAATAGCCGATGCTTTTGTAGCTCTTTTAGCCGGCATATTTCAGGGAATAGTAATGGAGATGCTGGGACGGTACGATATTTCAGTATTTTTAAGCAATGCCGCCGGAAGCGCCGCTGTGGCTTTTATTGCATATATATTTTATATTATAGGCATAGCGGACAGCTACAACAGTGTAATACTGGGCTCCCTTATGCCTCTTGTGCCGGGTTTTGCCGCAACCAATGCCGTAAGGGACTTGCTTTACGGTGATTATGTGGCAGGCAGTGCAAAACTTACCGAGGCTCTTGTTACAGCTATAGGCATAGCAACAGGGGTTATAACAACACTGTGGCTTTTCGGCTCTATAATATGAGGTGTTAAAATGATACTGGATAATATATTTACGGATTTTATATTTGCTGGCTTAACGTCACTTTCTTTTGCAATACTCTTTAATGCACCACGAAAAAAAATACCTTACTGCACAGTATGTGGCGGTTTTTCGTGGGTAATTTATATATGGCTTTACAATAAAACAGGCATTGAGTCTTTAGGCGTTTTTGTGGCGGCGCTTTTTGTAGCGGCTTTTTCAAGAGTATGCTCCCATAAGTTTGATATGCCTTTTACACTTTTCTTTGTACCTTCTGTTATACCCCTTGTGCCCGGCTCACAGATGTATAACATAATGAAGGGCATACTGCAAAACGATATGTATTATGCCTTCTTGCAGACAGTTAAGGCCCTTAAATTTGCCGGCCTTATAATGGCATCGTTTATTATAATTTTTCTTCTGCCGCCGTCTTTTTTCTTTTTTAAGCACAGCCGGAACAATGATTATTTCAAATAACATAAAACCCGCTTCAAAATTAAATGAAGCGGGTTTATTAATTAATACTTTTCAGGGAAGAAAATCCTTCCTACCTTTTCATCAACAGGTTTTCCTATATTAGTACCTATTATAAAGCATATAAAGCCAACTGCTATGCCTATTAAAATATTGTGGAAAGCACCTATTGTTATTCCTGTTACATATACAAATATATATGAACCAAGGCCGCCTATAATGCACCAAAGGGCCCCCGTTTTGTTTGCCTTTTTCCAGAAAAGCCCCAGAAGGAATATCCAAAAGAAAGCCGCCTGTAAACCGCCGAAAGCAAACAAATTAATCCATACTATAATATCCGGCGGATTAATTGAAAGCAGAACAGCGGCTATACCCATTATACCCGTCATGCCTATGGAAATTTTACCTACGAAATTCTGATTAACTTGCTCTTTTTTAGCCTCTTTATGATGAAGGTAAATATCCTTAACTACAGCCGATGAGCCGGCAATAAGAAGCGATGAGATTGTGGACATTGTAGCCGCAAGAGGCCCTATAATTGTTAAGCCTGCCAGTACCGGGTGCATATACTGTGAAATAAGTACAGGCACAACGGTATCCGTTGATGCACCTTCCGGTATTGAAGTAAGCACACCTCTTGAAAGCACACCTAAAAGGTGCATGCCTATCATCATAGCACCTACAACTATTGTGCCGTACATCATGGCTCTATGAACGGATTTTGTATCTTTATAAGCAAGACATCTTACATTTGTCTGAGGAAGGCCTATTGTGCATACACCGCATAGCATCCACTGAGTTATAAAAAGCTGAACCGGTATTGAATTAGAAGATGTAGGGGATACCATATCAAAGCCCTGGCCTGTTGCACGGGCTGTTTTTGACGCCTCATTAATTGTAGCCATAATATTATTAATTCCGCCGCCTTTTGTAATAATGGCATAAGCCAAACAAAACATGCCTATAAGCATCATAACGGCACATGCCGTATCTGTAATGGCAACGGCATTAAATCCCCCAACTGTTGTGTAAAGAACAACTACTACAGCAAATATTATAAGCCCCGATTTATAGCTGAGGCCTGTAGCCGCTGAAAAAATCTGGGCACCGCCTACAAACTGGCCTATCATCTGGGTAGTAAAGAAAACTATAATAACAACTGCCGAAATAGTTGCCAATAAGTCCGACTGATAACGGTTTCTTATAATATCAACTGCTGTAACGGAGTCTGTTTTACGGCCTACAACAGCCATTTTTTTGCCTAATATGCCTAATACAAGAAATGCCGCCACAACCTGCGTTGAAGCATAGTAAACCCAGCCGAAGCCTTTTTGCCATGCAACACCGGGGCCTGAAAGAAAAGAGCTTACGGAGCTGTATGTGGCAACAAGTGTCATGGCAAGAACAAAACCCCCAAGGCTTCTGCCGCCTATATAGTAATCTTTGGAATAGTTTTCTGCTCTGGCATCTGACGAACGTTTTTGTATATAAAAACCCATAACCATAAGCACGGCAAAGAAAATTGCAACAGGTGCAAGCATCATAAAAGAATTACTCATCTGTATTCTCCTTTCCGGATTTGTTTTCTGCCGAAAATTCGTCGTCATCCAGTTCAAAATCCTTATAAACCTTTTTTATAAGGTACGCCACAAGAACAATGGAGAGTATCCATGAGCCGAAACAGCTTAAAACAAACCACGCCGGCATGCCCAAAATTGTTAAGCCAAAACCAAAAGCACCGTATACACCAAAGCCGGCTAACCACCAGAATATAATTATTACGGCGGCTACTATCCAAGTGGCTTTTGCTTCTTTGTTCATTTGAACAAATTTTTCTTTGTAGCTCATTTTATTCATTTGTACCCCTCCTTTTATAGAAAAACAGCAAAACACATAAACAGTTAAAGGCTTTATTTAATCAAACTCGTCGCTGTTTCTTAAATAGCATATTTCGCCATCTATCATTGTAATGTCTACTTTAACCTTATATAAATCAAATTTATCCATTTCCAGTATGTCCCTGTCAAGAACAATAATATCGGCAAGCTTTCCTTTTTCAATGCTTCCTTTAATATTCTCCTCAAATGAGGCATAAGCCCCGTTAATTGTGCTTATTCTTACAGCTTCCAAAACAGACACAGCCTGTGTTGTGTCACACTGAATATTTCTTACTCTGTCAAAACGGTTTATGGCACCGTCTATGCACTCAAAGCCCAAAGGCCCGGAAGGCGAATCACTTTGAAGCGAGCACTTAATGCCTGATTGAATCATGCTTTTAACGGCACCGAAATATTTATTTCTCCTGCCGTAAAATCTCATATAGTTTCCACCGTTTTTAGCCACTATACCGGCATTAACGGAAGGGCATATATTCATTTTAGCCATTCGGTCTATTAAGTTTTGGTCAGTTAAGGTGCAGTGCTCTATTCTGTGGCGTAAATCCGGTCTTGGATTATTTTCAAATGCTTTTTCGTAGCCTTCCACCATAAACTCCACAGCTCCGTCGCCTATGGCATGGGCTGTTGCCTGACACTCGGCATCGTTAATCATTTTAATGTAGTCGGCTACTTCTTCTCTCTCCCAGCCTTTTTCCCTGAGCATTGTAGGGTCGTGGTCGTAAGGCTCTCTTGTATAGCATGAAGGCCCGCTGGAGCCGCCGTCTATCATAAACTTGCATGGGCCTACTCTGAAATACTCATCTCCAATGCCCGTTTGAAAGCCCAGTGCAAGAAAGTGTGCATTATCCTCTTTTGAAAACGGTTTGCCGTAAATACTATGTAAGGCCATATAAACACGTGGTTTAAACTTTCTCTGCCTGCACAGTTTCTGCATTGTATGGTAAGAAGGCTTGTCACAGGCACCCATATCATGCACTGATGTTAAGCCGTTTTTAATAAGTTCCTCATTGGAAAGCATGGCGGCTCTTTCCATATCTTGCTGTGTATAGCCCACTTTGCTCCACACAAGAAAATGTGTATGGCCGTAAACCATGCCTGTAAGCTTTCCGTTTTTAACTTCCACCTCGTTTTCGGGGTATTTCAAAGCGTCCTCGGCTGTATAAACACCTATTGTTTCAAGCGCCTTTGAGTTATATATGCTCTTGTGTCCGGCACCTTCCATACAGTGAACCGGGTTATTGGGTGAAACAGAGTCCAGTTCTTCTATTGTCGGGTCACGGTTTTCCTTAAGCAGTGACGGCTCATAGCCCCACATTGAAATCCACTGTCCCGGTTTTTTAAGCTTAACTGCATTTTGTATTTTTTCCAGTATTTCCTTAACAGATGTGGCATTATCACCAAAAAGGCTTATTATAGGTGAGTTTAAATCCGGCCGTACAAGACCCATAAGTATAGGATGAATATGTGTATCTATTAAACCGGGCATTAAAGTTCTGCCTTTAATGTCGTAAACTTTTGTTTTTTCGTCTATTATTTTATCTATGTCATTGTTGGAGCCGACAAACACTATTTTATTGTTTTTAATTCCCACAGCTTCACATATATCGTTATTTTCATTAACTGTAATTACTTTTCCGTTTTTAAAAGCTATATCTATATATGAAAAATCAAAGTCCAATTTTATCCCTCCTTATAAAAAATTTTAACGTAATTATTCTTAATACTATACATTTTTCCATTATGAAAGTCAATTACAACAAATATGTATTTTAAACACTTTATCAAGAGTTTATTTAATATATTTATTAATACTGCTTAAAAAGTTCAGTTAAGTTAAACAGCAAATTATAAATTTCAGCACAGTATTTTTATTTTAGGCACTAAAAACAAATACTATGTATGTGATAATTTTTACAGCCTAATAAAATATAATAAACAATATTTCAGTTTTAAAAAAAAGAATGCCTTTAAATCATATCTTTATATAAAAGCTATAATTCAAAGGCCTTATATTTGCATTTCTAAATTTTTATTTTTTGCCAAATTTTATTTACTATACACCGTGAAGCAAAGGCGGCACAAATACCCAGTACGGCACCGGACAAAACATCTGTAGGGAAATGTACAAAAAGATACAGTCTTGAAAATCCTATTAAAAAAGCAAGTATTATGGCAGCGGTACCGGCTTTTTTATAATAGAGAAATACACTTACTGCCGCTGCAAATGATGCAAATGTATGGCCGGAAGGGAAAGAGTAATCTTTCGGCACAGCTATTAACATATTTATTGTTTCGTCTATCCAGCATGGTCTTGGCCGGGCTACTATGTTTTTAAGCAGTATGTTTCCTACTATAAGCGAGAACAAAAGAGCAATAAGAACTGTTAAGCCGCATTTTCTTGTTTTTTTAAATAAAAGCAGTATTACACCTACAAGTATCCAAAATATGCCTTTTGTGCCCATGTGTGTAATTAAAATCATTATTTTATCTAAAATTTCAAAATGAAACTCATTAATAAAATAAAGTATCTGAAAATCCATTTAAAACCTCCGTTTAAACTGTTTTTAAATGAGATTACCATTTAATAACCGTAAAATCAAATTAAATTTTACTGCATTTAACATAAAACTGCATTACTTTTTAAATTGATTATAACCGGCATTTAAAAATTAAATGCACAAACAAAATGAAATCCCTCGGAAATATTTCATCCAAGGGATTAAAAAAATAGGGTAATATTATTAATAAGAGTTTTAAATTTTAGTAAGGGTAAAAAAAATTTAAGGGTTTTTAAATTTACTGAGCCGGATACTGAGCAATTATTTCCTCAACCTGAGAATATATGTCAGGTGATACACAACCGGCTTCATCTTTTACAAATTCATCATATACTGATTTTGTAGCGTCTTGGAAAGGCGCTTTTTCCGGCTCGTTTACTTCCATGCCGGCCTGTTGAAGAGATTCAAGACCTGTTACATTCTGTTCGTCTATCTGCTCTCTTTGGTAAGGTGTTGCCTCTGCTGCTGCCTCAGTAATAGCTGTTTGGTACTCAGCAGGCATAGTATCGTAATAATCCTTTGACATGAAAACAGGCGCCGGGCTGAAAAGATGGCCTGTCATTGATATATATTTTTGTACTTCACCGAATTTATTTGTTTCTATAATAGGCACAGGGTTTTCCTGAGCATCTATTGTGCCCTGCTGAAGGGCTGTAAATACGTCGCCCATTGCCATAGGTGTAGGGTCGGCACCCATTACTCTAAAGGCTTCCATGTGAATCTGGTTTTCCATTGTTCTGATTTTAATGCCTTTTAAGTCATCAGGAACGGTAATCGGTTTTACATTATTTGTTATGTTTCTGAAACCGTTTTCAAACCATGCAAGGCCTTTAATTCCCTGGTCCTCAATAGAATTTAATATCTCTGTTCCTATTTCGCTGTCCATAACGGCTCTGGCCTGCTCAACTGTTTCAAATATAAAAGGAAGGTCAAATACTAAAAATGTATCGGTAAAACCTGAAAGCGGCGCTGTTGAAACACATGTTACCTGAACTGAACCAAGCTGAAGGCCCTCTATAAGGTCCCTTTCGTTGCCAAGCTGTGAGTTGCCGAATACGTCAAGAGTAACTGCACCGCCTGTTTTTTCACTTACAAGCTCACTCATTTTTATAAGGCCCAAATTATAAGGGTGCTGGTCCGGTGTGGTTGTTCCGGCAATAAGAGCATATTCTCCGCTGCCGCCGTCAGAAGATGAAACGGCACTGCCTGATGCTGCCCCACTGCCTGAGGTTGAAGCATCTCCGCCTGAGGAACAGCCTGCCAAAACTGCCGCAGTTAAAGATACTGCCATTAAAACAGATAATACTTTCTTTTTCATAAAAACTCCCCTTTTCACTTTCTTTTATGCACCTACACATAACAGTAAATAAATTTATTTTTTATAATGCTGTAATGCATTATTTTAGCCATTGCTTAACAACTTTTTTATAACTTTTTTCTAACTTTTTTTCTAACTTTTTTTATAACTTTCTTATAACTTTCTTATAACTGTTCCTGTAAGCAGGGCTATAATATCATCACGAATAAGAAAGTGTCAACGAATATGGCCAATATCTAACCGTAGCATAATATTTTAAAATATTAGAGAGTTTTTTTAATTTTTGGCCTGCTGAAACGGCATTTAAAATTTTAATAATAAATCAAATTTTAATTTTTTAGATTAAAATTCAAGTTTTTTCCACAAAACAGATTTAAAATTCAAATTATAAATCAGCTAAAACTTACAATAAAAAATTAAAGTATTTATTAAAAACTAATAAAGCTCAATTAATACCTTTAATGTTTGTGCAATAAGCCTTACTCTTTAGCGTTTTACACAAACATTTATTCAGTTATTCCATTTTTTGTGTAATAAACAGCAGTTTTTAAAGCCGTATATCAAAATATACAGCTTTTTCCATTTAAAATTATATAAAATAGCCTGCAAAAATACCTGTTTAAAATCCATTTTTTAATTTTAATTTACCTATATTGGATAACAACCAAAAATAACTGTTTAAAAAATTTAATTTATATTATACAATGTATATTAAAATTTAATGTAAGGAGATACTTAAAATGGAGAACAGCAGAATTGAAAAAGCCGGCGAAAACCATTACAACGGATATAACTGTGCTCAGGCATTGGCATGTGCTTTCAGCGATGAGGTCGGTTTAGATGAAAAAACAATATTTAATCTTACAAGCGGTCTTGGTGTAGGCATGGGCAACATGGAAGGAAGCTGTGGAGCCGTAAGCGCTGCCGTAATGATTGCCGGTATGAAGGCACAGCAGGCAGGCTTAAGCAAAAAAGATTCTTTTAAGCTCTGCTCATCAATTACAAAAGAATTTATGGAAAAGAACAAATCCGTTGTATGCAAGGAATTAAAGGGCATACAGACAGGAACAGTTTTGAGGGACTGCCACGGATGTGTTCTTGATGCTGCACAGATACTTGAAAACACAATATCTAAAATGTAAAAAAAACTAAAATAAAAAAGACTTCGGCTTTAAACCGGAGTCTTTTTAATTTTAAAAAGGATTAAATAAGGGTAAAAAATCCTTTTAGGAGCATAAATTTCTTAATTATTCAGCTGCTGAAGATGTAGCTGCTGAAGATGTAGCTGCTGAAGATGCTGCATCAGTTGCTGCAGCTCCGTCAGCTGGATACTGAGCAATGATTTCTTCAACCTGTGAATAGATGTCAGGTGATACACAGCCTGTTTCATCTTTGATGTACTCATCATAGATAGGAGCTGTTGCTTCCTGGAATGGAGCTTTCTCTGGCTCGTTTACTTCCATACCGTTTGATGTAAGTGATTCAAGACCTGTTACGTTCTGTTCGTCGATCTGCTCTCTCTGATAAGGTGTTGCCTCAGCAGCAGCCTCTGTTACAGCTGTCTGATATTCAGCTGGAAGTGTATCATAGTAATCTTTAGCTATAAATACAGGAGCCGGGCTGAAGAGGTGGCCTGTCATAGAGATATATTTCTGTACTTCATAGAATTTGTTTGTTTCGATGATTGGAACTGGGTTTTCCTGTGCATCGATTGTGCCCTGCTGAAGAGCTGTGAATACGTCGCCCATTGCCATAGGTGTAGGGTCAGAACCCATAATCTGGAATGCAGCCATGTGCATCTGGTTTTCCATTGTTCTGATCTTGATACCCTTTAAGTCTTCAGGAACAGTAATTGGTTTTACGTTGTTTGTTACATTTCTGAAACCGTTTTCAAACCATGCAAGACCTTTTAATCCCTGATCTTCAACTGAGTTAAGGATCTGAGTACCAACTTCGCTGTCCATAACGGCTCTTGCCTGCTCTGATGTTTCAAAAATGAAAGGAAGGTCGAATACTAAAAATGAATCAGTAAAACCTGCGAGAGGAGCTGTAGAAACGCATGTTACCTGAACTGAGCCAAGCTGAAGGCCTTCGATAAGGTCTCTTTCGCTTCCGAGCTGTGAGTTGCCGAATACGTCAAGAGTTACAGCACCGTTTGTCTTTTCGCTTAAAAGCTCGCCCATTTTAACAAGGCCTAAGTTGTAAGGATGGTTGTCAGGTGTTGTTGTACCTGAAATCATAGCGTACTCAGCATCGCCTGTAGCAGCTGCTGATGTTGAAGCTGATGCAGAACCTGAAGCTGCAGCAGAACCTGAAGCTGAGCCAGATGTTGATGAGCTTGAGCCACAGCCGGCAAAAGCAACAACAGCCATTGAAGCTGCTATTAATACAGATAAAACTCTTTTTTTCATAATAATCCCCCTTGATTAATAAAAAATGTATTAAATTAATGTTATTTAATTAACATTTGCCCTCAATAACAAGCTTAGTACTTAGACCAAAAGAGTCCTCACGCTGGTATGGCGGTCAGTCCGATAATGCCGTATGGAACATAATTTTGCGGCAAAATCAATTATTTGTATTCGTTTTTATATATCATAACTATATCAAACTATGTTATAGCTAAATCTAACAAAGTTGTATACAGTATCCACTCTTTTATCCACAGTTGTATGATAACACAAAGATGTTGAACTGTCAATAAATTGTCAATTGCTGTTAATGTGTCTGAAATTTTGGGATATTCCACTAATTTTATAGTAATAAGGTACATTATTTTATATTTATTAAATTCATTTAAAATATTTTTTTTGGCATGCACCAATTGCCTTTTGCAGATTTAACATAATATTTTCCTAATTGTCACATATTTTATACATAATTCAGTTCTTTTCAATTTATTGAGCAGATATAAATAGCAAATAAATATTGACATTAATTATTAAAACTATTTAATTTAACACTATTTACAAAATTTAATAAAGTTGTAATATTATCAGTCCCTCTGGTATGTTAAAATGAAATAAATAAAATTTTAATAAACATAATTATAAGGGGGCAACGTTATGAAATTTTTTAAAAAAGCAATGGCACTGGCAATGTGTGCATGTATGAGCATATCATCCTACACTTTTGTTATGGCCGAAGATAACGAAGAAAACAACGCTGATATTTATATCAACGGAACAAAAATTGAAGACGCTGAAGGCATAATTAAAGACGACCGGGTATATGTTCCTGTAAGAAGCATATTTGAGTCTTTAGGTGCTGATGTTGAGTACTCAGCCTCAGCTAAAACAGTTACAGCATTGGACGGAGACAAAACAGTTACATTTGCCGTTGGCGGAGACATTGTTTCAATTACCGAAAACGGCGCTCTTAATAAAATCACAACAGACGCTCCTTCATTTATTAGTGATGATACGGTTTATGTGCCTGTAAGATTTGCCGCTCAGGCTCTTGACTGTACTGTAGGCTGGGACAGCGAAAACAGCGCAGTAATAATTATTGATAAAGACAAATTTATTGCCGATAACGGCGGTTCATTTGAATTGGCAAACCAGATTATGGCTTTTGCAAACCAATCTTCTGATCAGAGCCAGAAACTTGCCGGCACAATTAATTTCAGCATGACTGCAAATGACGGACTTCAGGATATTGCTCTTTCAGGCGACATTCAGCTTAACGGTGTTGCAAATGCTACAGATGCCGACCTTGCATGTGCCATTAACTTAAACGCAAGAGACCTTGAAAAAATTGTTGACTTGGTAACAGAAGGCTATACAGACGAGCAGAAAGCCGCTGTTGAAGAACAGGCCGCAATGTTCCAAAACATGACATTTGACTTTATAATAGACGGTGAAAACCTTATTCTTTATGCTACATCTAACTTATTTGAATCATTAGGTCTTTCAGCTGATACATGGGTTAAACTTGATGTAGCCGAATTTTACAATCAGTTAGGCATTAATCTTGAAAGCTTAATATCTCAGAGCAAAGACATGTCTTTTGAAGACCAAATGCTTTTAGCTCTTGACATGGTTCCTATGGACAATGTATATGAATCAAATGCTATGATTGCCGTTTACAGCTCAATGATGAGCATGTTCTCAGACAGTGCATTTAAAGCTACAGAAGGCGGATATGTTTCATCTTCAACTACAGACCTTGGAAACGGCGCTTACTTTACAATGCAGTACGTTGTTTCAACAGACACATTAGACAATATAACAGGTTTTGGCATTAAAGCTATAGCATCTCAAAACGGTAATGTTACTACATCAATGGATATTAATGCTACATTAGATACAGTAACAATTAACATGGATATGGGTCTTGAAGGTATATTCCAGTTTACAGCAGATGGCACAATAACAGCTGAGCCTACAGAAGAAGCTATTATTACAGAGCCTGAAAGTGAAAATATACTTGACCTTGCAAATCTTATAGGAATGCCTGTTTATGGCGATTTAAACCTTGAGGTTGCTCCTGACCAGAGCATAGCAGTACCTGAAGAACCGGCTGATGAAGCTGTTGAGGAGCCTGCTGCCGATACAACTACTGATGAAGCTGTTGAGGAGCCTGCTGCTGACACAACTACTGATGAAGCTGTTGAAGAACCTGCTGCTGATACAACTACTGATGAAGCTGTTGAAGAACCTGCTGCTGACACAACTACTGATGAAGCCGTTGAAGAACCAACAGCTGATACAGCAGCATAAGTCTTTTAAAACTATAAATTATTCTGTTATTACTTAACAAACAAAAGCACGAAATACAAATAAAAAGTATTTCGTGCTTTTTTAGTGCTTTGATTTTTAGTTTCTTAAGTTTACTTAATAAAATTCTTATATTGCACTGCTGAACAAACGGACAATTATTTCAGTTAAGACTTAATTACATAGAGCAAATATATTATCCGGTATTATAAATTAAATACCAAATAATTTAGTTTAATTACTCCTCTGTTTTATTTTCTTCTTTTTTAAGCTTACCGCTGTTTCTTAAATAACATATACCCTGTGTCATTGTACCCATAGGGCAGTAAACACACCAAGACCGTGGTTTAAAAAGAATCATTGTTATAATGCCCAATACCGTTGATGTAAGCATTACACTGTAAAAACCGAAAGCAAACTGTGCAACACCCGGTGCAACACCGCCGGAATATGCCCAGTTCCAAGGCAGTTTAAATGTCCATAAAAGAGTTACAACTTCTTTCATATCCCTTGCACCTGAAAAAACAAGGTATGTATTAAAGAGCATGTTAATAAACATTATCATAAAAAATATAAGAAAGCCGTATCTGAAATATTTTGTTTTAATAAACTTAGGCACATCTCTTTTTGACGAAAGCCCTAACCTATCGCCTAAAAGCGAAAACAGCTGGCCTCTGCCGCAGTACCTGTTGCAGTAAGCTTTATTACCGCCTATAACGGCTATAGCCAAAGGCGTAAAAAAGCATATCAGCCCCAAATAAGCAAAAAGTATATTAAAAAACCCCAATATAAGGTATGCCGCCGAAAAAATATAAAGATAATCATACCAATGTTTTGTCTGTTTTTTCATTTACTGAGCCTCCCTTATATCTATAACCGATGCCGGACAGGCTTTGGCACACTTGCCGCAGCCTACACATTTATTTTTATCCACAACAGCATATACTCCGCAGTAAATGCTTATGGCACTAAGGGGGCAAACTTTAACACAGCAGCCGCAGGAAACACAGTATTTTTTATCAACAAAAGCCTTTTTTCTTTTAATCTCCGCCATATACCCTCCTAAAACGCAATATTCCAATAAATACAACAATCCCAATTTTTATTTATAATATCAGGCATTAATTAAAAATGCTTTGTAACACTTTTCGGCCTCGTAAACATCGGCTTTGCTTGTTACTTCCCAAGGTGCATGCATGCTTAAAACAGCAACGCCGCTGTCTATAACTTCCATACCGTAAAGAGCAAGTATATAAGCTATTGTTCCGCCGCCGCCAAGGTCTACTTTTCCCAGCTCAGCTGTTTGATAATGCACATTATTATCGTCCATTATTCTACGGAGGGCTGCCAAATATTCTGCATTGGCATCGTTTGAGCCGCTTTTTCCCCTTGCACCTGTGAATTTATTAAATACCATGCCATGAGAAAGGAATGCCACATTCTTTTTTTCAAAAGCCGAAGCATAAGCCGGGTCGTAAGCCGAGCTTACATCTGAAGAAAGCATACGGCTGTTTTTAAGGGCACGTCTTAAATTAAGCTCTGTATATTCCCCGGTAAGAGCCATAACTTCGGCAACAGTATTTTCAAAAAATCTGGACTGCATGCCTGTAGCTCCCACACTGCCAATTTCTTCCTTATCCACAAGAAGACAGCAGGCTGTTTTTTCGCTTTCTTCTACTTCCAGCATGGCTTTAAGTGATGTAAAAGCACATACCCTGTCATCCTGACCGTAAGAGATAATCATGCTTCTGTCAAGACCGGCTTCTCTTGCCTTTCCGGCCGGAACAGCCTCTATTTCGGCAGAAACAAAGTCCTCTTCCTCAATATTGTATTTATCTTTAAGAAGCTTTAAAACATTGGCTTTTACAGCCTCTTTTTCTTCACCCTTTACAGGCTCATTGCCTATAAGTATGTTTAAATCCTCGCCTTCTACCACACGGGCGCCTTTTTTCTCCATCTGCTCCTGTGCCAAATGAATAAGCAGGTCTGTTACACAAAAAACAGGGTCTTTTTCGTCTTCACCTATATTTATATCAATTACAGAACCGTCTTTTTTAACAACTGTTCCATGAAGTGCCAAAGGCAGTGTTACCCACTGGTATTTTTTAATACCGCCATAGTAATGAGTATCTAAAAAAGCCAGCTCCCCGTCTTCAAAAACAGGATTCTGCTTAATATCAAGTCTTGGAGAATCTATATGTGCTCCTAATATATTCATGCCCTCTGTAATGCCTTTTTTGCCTATTCTGAAAAGTGCAACGGCTTTTTTCATGCACACACTGTATACCTTATCCCCGCTTTTGAGCTTTTCACCTGATGAAATAACTGTGTTTAAATCCTTATAACCGGCTTTTTCAGCCATGGCAACTATCTCTTTAACACATTCTCGCTCTGTTTTGCATCTGCTTAAAAAATCCATATATAAATTACAGGTGTTTTCCAGCTGTAATTTTTCTTTTTCATCATAATATGTAAAGCAGTTTTTTCTTTCCATAATAAAACACCTCCGTTATATGCTTTTTTAATACATAAAACTACAAAAATCCGCATATTAAAGCCTATTATAAAACAACAAAGCCATATTTACAACAACTATGCTTAACAGCGCTTAAACATTACAAAAACATCAGTAAAAGACATTAGTGTTTTTTGGATGTAAAAATTTAGAATAAATGGCAGAAGGAAAAACAGAAAAAGTAAAAAAGTTATAGAAAGTTAGAAAAGTTGGAAAAGTTAGAAAAGAGTTAGAAAAAGTTAGGAAAAAGGTTAGAAAAAGGTTAGAAAAAAACGCCGGAAAAATCCGGCGCTTTAATTTGTTTCAAATATTTTATTTTAATAAAGCCCTGCAAAAAACGAAGCCACAAGCACGGTAAATATACCTGAAATTGCAACGGAAATTGAGCTCATGGCACCTTCAAGCTCACCTATTTCAAGAGCTTTTACAGTACCTAAAGCATGGGACGAAGAACCGAAAGCAAGACCCACGGCTATTCTGTTTCTTATGCCTGCTATACGGCATATACTCTGGCCGAAAACATTGCCAACAACACCTGTAAGTATTATAACCGGTACTGTTATGGAAGAAATACCGCCTAACTCCTCACTTATACCGTATCCGAAAGCACTTGTTATTGATTTTGGAAGAAGTGTAACGTACTGTTCGTGTGTAAGCTCAAATATAAGGGCAACAACAAGAACACAAAGCATACTTGTAACGGCACCTGTAACAACACCTACAGCTATTGCCAATTTGTTTTCCTTAATCTTCTGCATTTCCTGATGAAGCGGAACAGCATAACAAACTGTAGCCGGTGTAAGGAAATATGTAAGATACTGACCTCCTGCATTATATGTTTCATAATCTATATGAGCCAAAGCAAGAAAAGCTATAATAAGTATTGCAGATATAAGAAGCGGATTAAATATAGGCGACTTAAATTTTTTATTAATAAGAACACCTATATAATATGCAAAAAGACTTAAAAAGAAACCGAAATATGTTGACTCTGTAAATAACTCATTCATCTTTGCCACACCTTCTTTCAATTACAAACTGTGAAACCCTTCCTGTTACAACCATTACAATTACAGTTACAACAAACAAAACTATAAGTATAGGTATAAGGAATGATTTAAGGTCCTCAATAGCTGTCATAACACCTACAGTTGAAGGCACAAAAGTAACTATCATAATATTGAGCATAAAAGATCCTGCATCTTTTATCTGCTCAAACTTAACTAACTTAGTTTCAAGCAGTATCATCATTATTATTAAACCGTATATACTTGCCGGTATAGGCAGGCCCAAAAACCTGTATACCATTTCCCCAACAAACGATACACCAAAAATTATGGCTATCTGATTTAAGTACTTCACATTACATCCTCCCTGTCTTTAAATATATTTTCAACTATGTCATAATGAAGACTTAAGGCCTTTAAGGCACCTGAAACATTGCCTTTTTCAACGGCCCTGAGTATTTCTGTATGGCAGCGTAAAACAGCAGCCTTATTTTCGTATGAAATATCGGTCCAAAGTGAGCCTATATTCTTTTCAACTGCTTCAGACATTACGGAAACAAAGTCTGACAGTATGCTGTTTTTTGAAAAACCCGTTATATACTCATGAAACATGTTGTCCCAATGGGCACTTTGCTCATTTGAACTTTCTTTCATACCTTCAACACATAAATAAAGCTTTTCAACGTCGTACCTGCCGGCATTAAGCGTAAATGACACAAGGGCTTCGCTTTCAAGACCACGTCTTATGGAATTTATATCCGAAAAGCTTGGCTTTTTTAAAAGTATATACATTGATACATACCTTAAAAGGCTTTGGCTGAAATTGCCGGATATATAATTCCCGTCTCCTCTGCGGCTTATAACAATGCCCATGTTTTCCATAACACGCATTGCCTCCCTTACGGTATAGCGGCCTACATTAAGTTTAATGGCCAAATCCCTTTCCGCCGGAAGCCTGCTGCCTATTTTAAAATACCCCTTTGTTATGTTGTCTTTAACATAATCAATAACTTTTTCATAGGACTTTTGATTTTTTAAATCACTCAAAATACATCACATAACCATTCATAACCAATTTAACCATTAAAAAAAACAATATTGGTGTTACCAATTTAGTGATTATATTACCACCAAATACCTTTGTCAACATGTTTACAAAAAATACACATTTGATTTTACAAAAAACATTGACACGAATTGAAAACAGTTGTATTTTTATTAAAAATCCATAGTAATTATTGCTAAATCATTAACTTAAATAAACTTTAATAAAAAAACTATTTATTTTATGTTAAAATTAGATTAAAATGATGCATGTAAGCATATATTGTTTTTGATATCCAGAAAGCAATTTTTTTAATTAATGAGGTATTTAAAATGGATACAATTGAAAATATTTCTCGCAAAAACAGTAACGGAGTAATTGCAGGAAAAGAAAAGATTAAAAAACGCCTTAGAGTGCTGGGCTATATTAAAAATATAGACTACCGTGGAATATTTAACTCCATAGGGCGTTCTTTTCAGTTTTCACGCAAAAGGACAACCATAGCATTAGCCATAGGCTTAGTTATGTTTTTGTTCTTTAAACTGTTTATAAAAGCTGATAATGAACAAGCCTGTACATACTCAGCGCTTTTTGCCGTAATACTGGCATACCCGGCATACTTTTCTGTTGAGGGCAATGCAAAAAAGGCCATAAACATTTTATTCTTCGCTTTAATGCCTTTAGTTTCATTTTATATTGTGGAGTTTTTAAACGGCAATGCAATACTAAACGACCTTACACCGGATCAGATATTCCTTAACCTTATATGGTATTACATGGTATACATTGTTGCACTTATTGCCGTGAGACGCTTTACAGCAGCTGTTATAATAGCGGCCTTAATATTTACGGCAATAGGTATTATAAACCACTATGTACTTACATTCAGGGGAACGGTTATATTCCCTTGTGATGTAATAACACTACGTACTGCTCTTAATGTTTCCGGCAATTTCGATTTTACACCGGATAAAGATGTGCTTCTTGCCTGCTCGGCATTTGTGCTTCAGGTTCTTGGCACATACCGTTGCAGCGGCAACAGCCGTATACGTATTAAAAAGAAATTATATATACCGGCTTTAGCAGTTTCATTTATTTATACAATAGTATTTTTCTTTACACCTATGCTTCCTGCTATTGGCATATATGCCCAGCAGTGGAAAACACAAGCCAACGGGTTTATACTTAACTTTACTACGGCCTTAAGATACAGCCATGTATCTGAGCCCACTGACTACAGTTTAGATGCCATTAAGGACATACAGACAAATATTACATCAAACGGTTCCAACTTATCCGACGGTTTTGCCGCTTTCAGAACAGAAGACGGCACAAAACCGGTTAACATTATTGCCATTATGAGCGAATCTTTTGATGACTTTGCCGAGTTTGAAAACCTCTCTCTTTCAGAAGACCCGGCACCGTTTTTCCATTCATTAAAAGAAAACACAATAAAAGGCAGAATGTACTCACCTGTTACAGGCGGTGGAACGGCTAATGTGGAATATGAATACCTTACGGGAAATTCCCTTTCATTCCTGCCGGAAGGCACTGTGGCTTATCAGCTTTATATTAAAGACAATGCCCCGAGCCTTGTTCAGCAGATGAAATCACAGGGCTACGAAACAACGGCTTTTCATCCGTACTTAGCTTCCGGCTGGAACAGGCCTGATGTATACAGCAGTTTTAAATTTGACAACCAGATTTTCTCCGAAGACTTGGAAAACGAGGAAATAATCAGAAAATACATAAGCGATTCTTTTGATTTTAAAACAATATTCGACATTACAGATAATGCCGACAATCCACAGTTTATATTTAATGTTACAATGCAGAACCACAGCGCTTACGACAAGCCTTGGGCCGGACAGAAATACCATGTAACACCAGTTGACAACTGTGCTGTGCTTTCCAAAACAACTACGGCTGAGCAGTACTTTTCTTTAATACGTGAAAGCGACGATGCTATTAAAGAGCTTATAGAGCACTACAGCAATGTTGATGAGCCTACACTTATAGTATTTTTCGGCGACCATCAGCCGCCTTTAGGCCAGAAATTTTATACACATCTTTACGGCAAAACACTTGATAAGCGTACTACTGAGGAAGTTTTAATGCAGTACACAACACCGTTTTTTATATGGGCTAACTACGACATACCGGAAGCAGACGACATACGTATAAGTTCCAATTACTTAGGTGTTTTAACGGCAGAAGTAGCCGGCATACCGCTTACAGGCTATCAGCAGTTCTTAAGCGAGCTTAGAAGTGAGCTTCCTGTTTTTACAAACATAGCCATTATAGATAAAGACGGAAATGTTACCGAACGTGATAATGAAAGTGCCCTTACACCGTATCAGCAGGAACTTGTAAAGGAATACACATATCTTAATTACTACAGTCTTTTTGACAGAGGCAACGAAGATACAGACAGTTTTTATTATATTGAATAGAGACAATAATACAAAAAACCGTTCACTTAAAATTTAAAGTGAGCGGTTTTTTAATACTTAAAATTATCTAATTTAAAGGGCTTATAAAGCAGGCTATATAAATATATATTAAATATACCGCCATAAGTGCAAAACCCTGAATACGCTTAAATTTACCCGTTATAATCATAGGCAGTATACCTATTAACACAACTGCCAAGCATGCCGGTATATCCAAAAGTATTGTATGAGGACTAATTGCAAAGCTTCCGCCTCTTAAAAGAGCACATACCGGCAGTATAAGTGCTGTATCAATAATATTGGCACCTATAATATTACCGGCTGTTAAAGACGCCTCTTTTTTGGATATGGCAGTTACAGCCGTTACCAATTCAGGAAGGGATGTGCCTATAGCCACCATTGTAATGGCTATTACGTTTTCCGGTACTTTTAAAAGCCGGGCTATAATACAGCCGTTATCAACCAAAAGTCTTGAGCCCATTACAACAGCAGCGGCACCTATTACAAAATACAGCATCTGCCAAACAAGGCCTCTTTTTGAAATATATCCTGTTGTTTTAATCATTTTACGTTTTCCGCTTTGGATATTTTCTGTTATGTACAGACCAAGAATTACAAAAAGTACAACGGCACTTTTGGCATAAAGCGTGCCTTTGGCACATAAAAGCCACAGTGAAACTACAGCACAAAGGAGCATAAAGCTTTTAGGTGCATACATTCTTCGTTCAACCCTTGACGGCATAAAAATAATTGAAAGAGCCATTATAAGGCCGGTATTTGCCGTAACTGAGCCTATGGCATTACCAACAGCCATATCAAGGCGTCCGTCTAAAGATGCCAGAACGGAAACTATAAGCTCCGGCATTGTAGTAGCAAAGCTTACAATAGTGGCGCCTATTATAAATTCCGGCACACCTAAAAGTTTTGCCACTTCAGAAGAAGCATCAACAAACAAGTCTCCGCCCTTAACTATAAGAACTAATCCCACAGCAAACAAAACATATACTATAATATTATCCATTTCACAGCCTCCGAAATAATTATTTCATGTCCAAACCGGGATAATATAATATAGTTCGTCTATGCCGGGAATATAACAAAAATTTGCTTATTTTACTTTCTTAGAACTTCTTTAGAACTCTTTTATAACTTCTTTAGAACTTCTTTATAACTCTTTTATAACCGTTTTTAATATATTTAAACCGGCTGAGGATTTATTTAAAGTTATAATATGAAAAAAGCTGTTTCAGGCACAAAAAAACCGGACGGCAAATCCGTCCGGTTAGAAATCGAATTAGAATCAGTTCTCAACAATAACACCGCTTGCTTTTAATTCGTCAATTGTAGCATCATCGTATCCAATTGATTTAAGAATTTCAACTGAGTCCTCACCAAGTTTTGGAGAACGGCCTCTGCCGCTTTCTTCTTTAACAGCAGGCTGCTCTGTAAATACGATAGGTGTTCTTACATAGTATACATCTTTTCCGCCAGGGCCTGGTTTTTTGAATATATAATCGTTTGCCCAAGCCTGTGGGTCGTTTGCAATTTCATCCATTGTCTGAACTGTTTCAAAAGGAACATCAGCTTTTGTAAGAATATCCTGCCACTCAGCAAGTGTCTTTTTAGCAAATGCAACTTCGATAACGTCAACAAGTTCTTCAATGTGCTGAAGCATGTTTTCGTACTGGTTGAATCTCTCATCCTGAAGGATTTCAGGTATTTCAAGAGCGTTAGCAAGAGTTTCGATAGATTTCATGTACTGAATAACAGCAAGCTGAATCCATCTGCCGTCTTTTGTTTTGTATGTAGTACATGTAGCGCTGTTTGTGTGCTTTCTTGTCATTGGAAGCTCACTGCCGAAGTTTACAGGTCCAAGTAACCAGTTAAGGCCATAGATAGCTGTATCAAAAAGACCTACTGTAACTCTTTCGCCTTCACCTGTTTTAGCCTGTCTGTAAAGAGCTGCACAGATACCTGAAGAAAGAGCTATACCGGCATAGTTATCACCAAAGCCAGAAGCTGCGTTACATGGTGATGTGCCTTTTTCCATAAGTGAGTTAGCTATACCGCCTCTTGCAAAGTATGCTGTATAGTCAAAACCTGGTTTATCTTTAAGAGGGCCTTCCTCACCGTAACCAAGAATAGAAGCATGGATAAGTCTTGGGAATTTTTTATGTAATGTGTCATAGTCAAGTCCCATTTTAACAAGGGATTTAACTCTGTTGTTTGTAATAAATACATCAGCTGTCTCAAGAAGTTTTAAGAAAGCTTCCATACCTTTAGGGTCCTTAAGGTTGATAGCTAAATCCTTTTTATTGAAGTTCTGTACGTTCATACCAAGGTCTTCGTCACCTTCTGGAGCCGGATAATAATACTGTCTTGCGGCTGTACGAAGGTCGTCGCCTCTTGGAGCCTCTACTTTAATAACGTCTGCACCGTAGCTTGCGAGAATTCTTGCACATGAAGGAGCGGCAATAAATGTAGCAAGTTCAACAACTTTTACTCCGTCTAACTGTCCCATAATAACATTCTCCTTTTCTATTTTTTTAATTCCGCGGCATACAAACACGGAATAAGCCTCCAACAATAAATGTCGGATAATTAACATTAAATTTAGGATACATGACAGTCTGCCTTAATTTAACAGTATGAAGGCCAGACCAAAAACCTTATATCCTCTTAAGTAAATATAACACCAACGGAATATTTTTGCAATAACTTTTAGTTAAGTTTTTGTTAATTTAAAATCTTTTTCAGTCCGCAAATATGTCTAATTAATAAATATTTGAGCACAAAAGATATAAAAAACATTTATATATACACATTGCACAAAAAATGCAAAATATTATTGTTAAATAATTTAGACTTAATTTTGATTATAAATATATAATACATTTTTTTAGTTGCATGTATTTTATTTAACAAACTTATCGATATAATCGGGCTAATTTTTAATACGGCAATTCATTAATTTAATGTTATGGTATTATATTAAATATAATAAAAAATTATATAAAAGCTATATATAAGTCGGAAAAGTTAGAAAAGGTTAGGAAAGGTTAGAAAAAAGTTAGAAAAAAGCGCAGAATATTGTTTCAATCAATAATTCAGCGCTTTTTATTAATTAATAATTAATTTATACTTTATTTAGCCGACAGGCCTATTCCCTCTGCGGCATAGCGTTCTTCCCTTTTTTTCAGGTGTTTGTTAAATACAAGCAAAAATACAGTTATTGCAATAACCGATGCCGTAATATCCGATACCGGCTGGGCAAAAAATGCGTCTTTTGCCGTAAATACAAAAGCAAACAAAACAACATTAAAGCAGTAAAAACATTTTCTGAACATTGAAATGCATAATGCCGTTTTAGTTCGGCCAAGAGCCGTAAGGCCGTCTACAAGGACATATTCAAAGCTTAAAGGTATAATGCCCAGTGTAAATACTTTTATTCCCCAAACAGAAAGCTCTATATGCTCCGGTGAAGAAGTAAATACCTGAACAAAATACTGCGGCACCGTTCGGGATACAACAAACATTATAACTGTAAATGCTATGCATAAAAGAAGTATGTCTTTTTCTGCCCGGCGAATTCTGCCGCTTTGTGCCGCTCCGTAGTTAAAGCTGATAACGGCCTGTGTTCCGCCGCTTATGCCAATCATAGGCCCTGTAATAAGCATAAAATAGCTTTGAATAATGGTTACACATGTTATAAGTGTATCCCCCTGAGCACCGCCGGCTTTCTGCAATACAGCGTTCATAACTATTATTATAACACTGTCAGTTGCAAGTATTAAAAAAGGCGAAAGACCAACAGAAATTATTTTAAGCCACATTTTAAAATCATACCCACCGAATGTAATTTTAACAGGCGGTCTTTTGCCGAACAAAAACGAGGCGGCAAAAGCAAATGAAAAGAACTGACTTAAAACCGTAGCTACAGCGGCTCCTGCAACACCCATATCAAAAAGGAATATAAAAACCGGGTCTAATATAATATTGGATACAGCGCCTATAACAACCGACATCATGCCAACTGTGGAAAAGCCCTGACAGTTTATGAAATAATTAAGGCCCATTGCCATAAGGGCAAAAAATGTGCCTGCGGTGTATATGCTTAAATATGTATTGGCATAAGCAAATGTAGTTTCACTGGCACCAAACCACATAAGAAGTTTATTCTTTATTAAAAGAAAAATAATTGTAAGTACAACGGAAAAAACAGTCAGCATAAGAAAACTGTTGGCCAAAAGCTTATAAGCCATTTTTTTGTTGTTTTCGCCTAAACGCATGGCCATAAGTATTGAGCCCCCAAGGCCCACAAGAGTGCCAAAAGAGCTTAACAGGGTTACTATAGGCCCGCATACCCCAACACCGGCCAAAGCCAAATCCCCAACACCTTTTATGTTTCCTATATACATTCTGTCTATAATGCTGTATAGCACATTTACAAACTGTGCTATCATAGACGGCACTGCAAGACGCAGAACCAAAGGCCCTATAGGGTCCCGGCCCAAATCATTTTCCCTTCTCATAATAATCTCCTCCCAAATATTCCCAATATTTACTCCAGAACATTATAACAAAAGGCCATTGTTTTTCAATACAGAAAAAACAATTTATAATTATTTAAAAATATATGGATTTTTTATTGTTTTAATCAAATATTGCCGTATACTGTTTTTTATATTTAATTTTACTGCAGCTTATTAAAATTGCAGAAAGGCCAGTCCAAAATTTAAATTAAAAAATAAAACAAATGGGGAGATGATATTTATGTTTAAAAATGCAAACAAAACACTTATAGCAATAGCCATTATTGTACTTGTAGCTGTTATTATACCTATTATACTTGTACCTAATACTGTTATAACTGTTATAAACACTATTTATAATTTTATAACTACAGACATGGCATGGTTTTTCCTGCTTATAGGTGTTACATACGCCATAATTACAATACTGTTTTTAACAACTAAGTGGGGCGATATAAAACTGGGCGGTAGAAACGCCAAACCGCATTACAAAACATTTACTTGGATTACAATGAACCTTTGCTCCGCTCTTGCCGCCGGAATACTTATATTCGGTATGTGTGAATGGATGTATTACGTTAACGGAACACCTTTTAATATTGAGCCGGGCTCAATAGAAGCTTACGAGTATGCATCAGCTTACGGCATGTTCCACTGGGGATTTTCTGCATGGGCATTTTATCTTATTCCGGGCGTAGCAATTGGATACCTTTACTGGAACAAAAAAATAGGCGATTTAAGAATTTCGGCTCTCTGCTCCAATGTAGTAGGCGGCAATGCCGCATGGCAGAAAGTTTTAAGAATAGTAATTGATGCAATAATAGTTTTCTGCTACTTTATGGCTATTATGACAACTGTAGGCATAGGCACACCTGTTTTAGGCGAGCTTGCAAGCTCAATACTGGGCATACCTAACTCATTTGGTCTTAAAATTGGCGTTATACTTGTTTTCTGCGTATTCTTTACACTTTCAACATCAAAATCCATTGCCAAAGGCATGGGCAAAATAAGTGATTTTAACGTAATACTGGCTATAGTATTTTTTGCCTTTGTACTGGTAGTAGGCGATACAAGCTTTATACTTAACAACATTGTTATGGCTATAGGCACAAATATCCGTGAGTTTGTAAGAATGAGCTTTAATACAGATGCCATAGCACAGACAGGCTTTATACAGAGCTGGACTATATTCTACTGGGCATGGTATGTTGCCATATCTTTTATGTGTGGTATTTGGATTGCAAGAACATCTTACGGCAGAACATTTAAGGAAATAGCCATTGCCAACTGCTTCTGGGCACCTTTAGCCTGCTGGATAACATTCGGCATACTTGGCAACTACGGTATGGGTCAGGAGCTTTTCCACGGACTTAACCTTTCAGGAGTTATCAATGATATAGGCAATAACGGCGTTACTCTTATGGTACTTGAAACAATGCCGATTCCTAAATTAGCCATTATAGTGTTTATGATACTTATATTCTTTAACCTTGCCACAACAGCCACAAGCAACGGAACAGCCCTCAGTATGTATACATCCATAGGCTTAAAACCTGATGAAGAACCAAACTCATTATACAAAACTTTCTGGTGTGTTCTCTTCCTTATAATACCTGTTGGAATACTTATACTTGAACACAATGTGGAAGGTCTTAACGTACTTAACACAATACAGTCACTTATTACAATTTCTGCCCTTCCGGTGCTTATTGCTCTTGTTGTTCTTTTCTGGGCATTTATTAAAGCCATACGAAAAGACATTCAAAGCGGAGAAATATTAAATGCAGTTGACAAAAACAAAGCATACAACTGGGAAAAAGGAAAGGATGTGGAATAAATGAGCATAGCAGACAAAGCCATTGAATACACAGCAGAGCTTTCAAAAATAAATTCATTTAATATAGACGGAAAAAGAGAAGCTTTAAAGTATGCACAAAGTATAATTTCACAAAATACCAATGCAGAAATTAAAATGTATGACTTTGATACCGACGCACCGTTTTTAATTGCATCAGTTAAAGGCCATGACTCGGATTTCAAACTTCTTTTGGAAGGCCACCTTGACGTTGTTTCACCGGAAGGCATGAAAAACCCCTTTAGTGCCGAAATAAAAGACGGCATTATGTACGGCAGAGGTGTTGCCGACATGAAAGGCGGCTGTGGAGCCATAATTTCGGCTTTTATATCAGCAGCTAACAACAGCGCTCTTAAAGGCCAGTTATACCTTATGCTTTCAACGGATGAGGAATATGCAGGAGAAGAAATAAAAACAGCTCTTTCTAAAGAATACCTTCCAAAAGTTGATTTTGCCATGATATCAGAACCGACAAATTTACAAATTCACACAGCACATAAAGGCGAAGCATGGATGGAAGTTGAATTTTTCGGCAAAAGTGCTCATTCAAGCATACCTCACTTAGGAAAGAACGCCATATACATGGCAGCGGAATTTATAATTGAGGTTAAAAAGCTTATAGCCACATATAAAGACAAGGCACACCCTATATACGGTGAGCCGGCAATGAGTGTAGGCGTTATTCAAGGCGGCTCAACACCTAATGTAGTACCGCCTTATGCCAAAATAACAATAGATAAAAGATACCTTCCAGGCGGCAGTGCTGAAGAATTTCAGGAAGAAATGGACACAATTATTAATAAATTAAGCGCTTGTGACCCGGATTTTAAAGCCAAAGCAACTATTATAGGCAACTGGAACTCTGTTTTAACCGACAGGGAAAACAAAGACTTTTTAACAATAAAAAGTGTTATAGACAAAACTTTAGGCTCTGATACACCTTTAGGTGTTATGACAGGCTGGGGTGAAGGCGGATTTATAAACATGTACGGTATACCTGTTGTATATTTCGGTCCCGGGGATTTTAAATTTGCCCACACACCAAACGAGCAGATACCATTAAGCCATATTGAAAAAGCTACTGAGGCTTATTATAATATAGTTAAAAAATTATGTTTTTAACGGAGGAATCAAAAATGCGTCAGAACTTTACCGATGTGTTAAATAAATTGGGTATTATGGTTATAGACGGTGCTATGGCTACAGAACTTGAGGCTATGGGCTGCGACTTAAACGACGAGCTTTGGAGTGCCAAAATACTGGCTGAAAACCCTGAGCTTATTAAAAAAGTACATATCAGTTATTTTAAAGCCGGTGCAGACTGCTCCACAAGTGCCAGCTATCAGGCAACCGTTCCGGGCTTTATTAAAAAAGGCTTTACAAAAGAGCAGGCCGAAAAACTTATTACCGACTCAGTAAAGATACTTATTTCAGCCCGTGATGAGTGGTGGGAAAGCGAAGGCAAAAATTCAGGCCGTGTTCTGCCTATTATAAGTGCTGCCGTAGGACCTTACGGTGCATTCCTTGCCGACGGTTCAGAGTACAGAGGAAACTACAACATATCAAAAGAGAAATTAAAAGCTTTCCATAAAGGCAGAATAGAATTACTTTGGAACGCCGGAAGCGATATATTAGCTGTGGAAACAATTCCGTCCCTTGAGGAAGCTTTAATAATAGCAGACATAGTAAAAGAGCTTAACGCTAAATGCTGGATTTCTTTCAGCTGCAAAAACGACACCGATATAAGCGAAGGCACAAAAATTAAGGACTGTGCCAAGGCTTTAAGCGCTTACGACTGTGTTGAAGCTGTAGGCATAAACTGCACAGCCCAGGAATTTGTTCCAAGCCTTATAAAAGAAGCAAAAGCAGGCGGCACAAAGCCTGTTGCTGTATATCCTAACAGTGGTGAAATATACGACGCTGTTACAAAAACATGGCACGGCAGAAGCGACGGCAGAACATACGGCTCTATGGCCAGTGAATGGATAGACTGCGGCGTCACAATAATAGGCGGCTGCTGCCGTACTACACCAGAGAACATAAAAGAAGTCCGTGCTGTAGTTGATAAAAAACTTAATAAATAATAACAAACAAAAACGCTCGGTTTATTAACTTATTTATAACCGGGCGTTTTATATTACTTTATAACTGGCAGTATTGAAATTTTAAACTGGTTTTATTATTTAAAAATTCTTCAAACAAATTATTACTGTTGTTATAAATAGAATTAACAGAAAAAACAGTTACACTTTCTTTGTAGAATATTACATAAAAATCCTGTGTTTTAGTTAGAAGCTTAATTTCACTGTATTTTATAAAATCAGCTTTGTTCAAATCAAAGCCTTCATCATTAAAAATAATTTCATATTTCTTTATATTTTCAAGTGACTTAACAAGCAGATGAGCCGACTTTTTCAGCCTTTTATCATAACTGCCACTGCAAGAAAATACAAAAAACAGACCTATTGCCATAGTAATTGAACTTACAATTAGCGGAAATAATAATTCTTTTGTGTCCATAACGCTGGGTATAAACAAAAATAAGCTCATTAAAAATATAAAAAATCCCCAAACCCTGTATCTTTTAATACGGCGGTTTATAATTTCTTTCGAAACATGATTTTTTCGTTTTTTAAGTCTGTCAGAAAATTTCCATAATAAAGGCAATTTTTCACGTGAATTAAGCTCTGTTATTTTTCTTAATGGCTCAATTAATTGCTCCTCAGCATATTTAAAAGCTAAAATGTTAAACGACTCTGTTTTGAATATAAATTCCACAAAACACCGCCTTTTTATTTGAATTTAACGGCTGTTCCGTACATCAATATCTCAGAAGCACCCTGCATAACAGAAGAAGTGGCAAATCTTGCGTTAATAACAGCATCGGCACCTATATTACGAGCCTCATTTATCATTCTGTCCTGAGCAATCTCACGAGCTTTTTCTATCATTTCGGTATAACCCTGAATTTCACCGCCTATAATTGTTTTAAGACTGGCACCTATGTCGTGGCCAATATTTCTGGACTGAACCGTACAGCCTTTAACTATTCCAAGTATTTCATATTCCTTTCCCGGTATATCAGGTGTTGTTGTTACTAACATAAAAGTCACTCCTTTCGTTTTTTTGATTATAACATTTTTAATTTAAGTATTGTTAAAATCCGGATACTTTTAAAAATATCTTAATAACTTTTTATAACTTTTTATAACTTTTAAATACAAAAAAAGCACACAAATTATGTGTGCTTTCAAATTGCGGGAGCTGGATTTGAACCAACGACCTTCGGGTTATGAGCCCGACGAGCTACCGAACTGCTCTATCCCGCGATAATAAAATGATAAAAAGCCGATGAACGGACTCGAACCGTTAACCTGCTGATTACAAGTCAGCTGCTCTGCCAATTGAGCCACATCGGCATTGTCTGTACCTTCAAAACTGAATAAAGAACTTTGTCAATATCGAGCCGCTTTTGCTTTGGTCAAGCCCTCGGTCTATTAGTACCAGTCAGCTTAATACATTACTGCACTTACACCTCTGGCCTATCTACCTTGTAGTCTTCAAGGGACCTTACTTGCTTT
>CALWSS010000063.1 GCA_944384255.1 uncultured Clostridia bacterium | reverse complement strand
CATATATATCTGTGTTATCGTAGTATCCGTTAAAAAGGTCTTCTCCTGCACCAAGAGCAAATACTCCAACAGGAAGGCCTGTGTGTGCATAAGAAGCAAAGTTAATGCCTGACTTATTGTTTAATATATGTGTTATTGTTACACTTAATGGCTCATATGTTCCGTAAAGAACGTATTCTTCCTGATTTGAGCTGTCTACTTCCTCGCCGGACATTGTTTTGTCGTAAGCCGCTTTAAGTTTTGAAAGCTCGTAGTCTGTAAGAACAAGCTTTTCATTATTTGCCGCATCAGGGTCATCAGAAGTCATAAGACCGAAATTTTCTTTAATGTCTTTTAATACTGTTTCAAATGGTGTGTTTTCTGCAACATATTTTGCAACATATTCTTCGTCGTATTTAGCATAAGAAATCTTCTGGTTTGTAAGGTTTGCAAGATATGTATCGTAATCAGTGCCGGCATAGCCTATTGTAAGACCGCCTGTTTCGTGGTCGCCTGTTACAAGAATAAGAGTTTCTGTAGGGTGTTCGTTATAAAAATCAACAGCTTCCTCAACAGCTTCGCTTAAAGCTATTGTGTCTGAAATTGTGCTTCCTGCATCGTTGGCATGGCATGCCCAGTCAATCTTTCCGCCTTCTACCATCATAAAGAAGCCGTTGTCGTTATCAAGCATTTCAATACCTTTAGCAACATAGTCTTTAAGTGCCCATTCATCACTTGGTCTGTCGTTGCTGTAGTTTAATGAATCACTGTCAGCAAGGTTTTCGCCTATAATAATTGTTTTTCCGTCTTCCGGTGTAAGAGCTTCAGCCTCGGCCTGAGTATCAATTACGTTATATCCGGCTTCCTCAGCTAAAGTATAAATGCTTTCCTGGTCTTCGTTTTTGCCTGTAGGGTTTAAAAGACCGCCGCCTGCAAAGTAATCAAAACCGCTTTCTACCATTTCCTGGCCAATTTCATAGTAGTTGTTTCTGCTTGCCTGATGAGCATAAAAAGCAGCCGGTGTAGCATGGTTTAAGTTAACTGTTGTTATAACGCCGACTTTATATCCAAGCTGGTCTTTAACTTTTTCTGTAATGGCTTCGTAAGAAATGGTCTTTGTTTCGTCCATATTAATTACTGAGCTGTAAGTTTTGTGTCCTGTAGAAATTGAAGTAGCCGTTGAAGCTGAATCAGGGCAGAAAGAAGTTGAATCAAATGTTGTGGCACTGCCTACAGCAGGGAAATTCATAAATGAAAGGTTTTCTCCGCCTTTAAGTATTTCAGGTGTGTTGCCTTGTTTTTTAGCTCCAAGGTAGTCGCTGGCTGCCTGTATTTGAGGGTAGCTCATGCCGTCGCCAATGAAAAGGAAAACATATTTAGGCGCTTGGTTTGTAGCTGAAACACTGGTGTTTTCTGTCTGTGATGCTGCTATTACATTTGTTCCGGTAGGCATAAATGTAAATGCACTGACTGTTAAAATAGCCGCAGCCGAAAGAGCCAATATTGGTCTTAAAATATTCTTTTTCATTATTTCTCCTCCTAAGAAAATATAACTTTTAACTTACGGCACTTAGTATAGCGCTCTTTATTTAATCTCTTCCACCGTAAATAAGTAAATGTTTGGTAAAAATATGGTTAAGCTGTATAATGAAAAAGTCGGCTGAATTTTATTTTAAGCACACAAAAAGCGCCTGTTTTTATAGGCGCCTTTTGTGTTTTCTTTTTATAAGGGGTTTTGTATATGCAAAAGAGATCGTCTGGATACCGGGGTGGTTTTTATAGAGGATGGAGTATATTTTATAGGTACCCGCTGCATTTCTGTGTTTTTATTTTGTATGAGTATATAATAACCATAATTTGTAAATTACAAATGATAAAATTGAAAATAATTTGTGAACTTATGTTTACTTATAAATTTAAGTTATAAATATTTACGGCGTTATTAAAAAATACGTCTTCGTGGTTTTCTTCTGGAATTATGTTTTTTATAACCTCGATATATTTTTCAATGTTTACTATAGGCCAGTCGGAGCCGTACATAATGCGTTTGTAGTCCCCGAAATAATTGAGCCATGCCTTTAATATTTCCACATATCCGCTTTTGGCCTTAAAATACCAGTCAACGTCAAAATTACCTTCTATAAGGCCGGATATGTCTATTGAAATATTGCGGTTTTTCTCACATACAGCGGCGGCATCGGCTAAAAAGGGATTGCCGAAATGGCACATAACAAAACGTACATCAGGAAATTTAACTGCCGCTTCATCTAATGTAAGAGGGTGGCTGTATTTTAAAAGAGCACTTGGGTTTGAAACAGCTCCTGTGTGTATGGCAACAGGCTTTTCGTATTTTTTGGCAAGGTTATAAAATGGCGTGTAAATTTCGTCATATACATAATAATGGCAGTAGCCGGGATAAAGCTTAATTCCAACACAGTTATCACGCTTAAGGTTTTCTTCTGCCATATAAACAAAATAGTCGTAGTTTTTTTCTAAATCAACAAAGCACTTGGAGTCAAAACCTATGCAGTAGCTCATGTTGTCAGGATAGTTGTGGTCTTTAACATCTGCTGTAATATTGCCCATAACTATAGCATGGCATATATTGTTTTTTTCAAACTCGGCTTTTAAATGTTCTGCTGTGTTTTTGTGTCCGGAATTTTCAGCAACGGCATTAAAAGGCTCATATTCCGGTTTATAATGAATGTGTGCATCTATAATTTTCATTTAATCATCTCCTAAAGTTTTTATTATGGAATTATAGCATTAAAGGGAGAAAAAACAAATATTTATTTACCATGATTTATATAGTATGTTACTATATTTATAACAAAGGAGGTTTTATAAATGAACAATATTAATTCAATAGTAATATACGGCCCGGGAGTAATGGGTGCATCTATGGCACAGATATTTGCTCAATACGGATATAATACAACGCTTTTGGGCAGAAGCGACAAATCCATTGAAAAAGCTGTAAATCTTATGGAAATAAATCAGGAAAGCCTTGTAAAAGCAGGGCATTTGACAAAAGAAGAGTCAGAGAAAGTTAAAAAGTCAATAAAATTTACAACTGACTATTCATGCTTTAATAATGCACAGTATATTATTGAAACCATTATTGAAGATATGGATATTAAAAAGGAATTTTACCGCTATATTTCAAATGTTGCACCTAAAGACT
>CALWSS010000062.1 GCA_944384255.1 uncultured Clostridia bacterium | reverse complement strand
TATTGTGTTTAAAATAATATAAAAACTGGCTGTTTGACAAAACAAAAAAGAGCTTGAATAATAAAATCAAGCTCTTTTTTAATTCATAATTTGTTTTATGCAAAGTAGAATTTTTTATGCCTGTGCAGCAGCAGCTTTTGCTTTTTGCAAATCCTTTTTCCACCAGCCTCTTTTCTTTGTGTAATAAAGGAAATAGGAAATAAACAAAACTGATGTTATTACCCATGAAAGAGGGAATGTAAAAAGTATTGTGTGCAGTGTTTGGCTTTTAGGAACTACTATGGCAAGCCAAAGCACACGAGGTATACATACACCGGATATAGCTAAAAGCATAGGTTTAAATGAGTTGCCTGTTCCTCTCATTGTACCTGAAAGCACTTCTATAAATATATATGACACAAAAAACGGCGGCAGATAATGCATTATAGAAACACCTATATTTATTACTGTTGGGTCTGTTATAAACAAACTCAAAAGATTGCTGCTGAATGTATATAGGCAAAAACTTATAAGCAGTGTTGCTATAAATGCCATTACAAGACATTCCTTAACGCTTCTCATAACACGGTCTTTTCGTCCGGCACCGTAATTTTGACCGGCAAAAGTTGTCATAGAAGTACCAAATGATGCTATTGTCATCCAGAATATAGTTTCTATTTTGCTGTATGTGCTCCATGCAGCTACTGTATCGGTTCCCAAAAGGTTTACGTAAAACTGAAGAAGTATGTTAGGTACGTTAAACATAAGTGACTGTATGCCGGCAGGAAGGCCTACTCTTAACATTCTTATAAGCAGGTTAAGACGGATTCCCAAGTGTGCCGGGTATATTCTGTAGCAGTCCTTTGATATAGCCAGTGTGCCTATGGCCATAATAGCACTTATAAGCTGTGAAAGTATTGTGGCAAGAGCTGCACCGGCAACACCCATATTGCATACAACAACAAAGAACAAGTCAAGACCTATGTTTATAAAGCATGTTATAATAAGGAATATAAGTGGCCTTTTTGAGTCGCCTACAGCACGAAGCACCGAAGCACCCATGTTATAAAGCATATTAGGCACCATTCCTAAAAAGTAAATTCTTAAGTAAGTAATTGAAAGATTAATTATATCATCTGGTGTAGCTATGGCCCTTAATATAGTAGGTGTAAGTATAAAGCCAAGTATACATACTACAAGACCGAAAAGCGCCGAAAAAGTAACGGCAGTATGCACAGAACGTTGAGTATGGATATAGTTTTTAGCACCGTAAAACTGTGCTATTATAACTGATGCTCCAGATGTTATGCCTATTGAAAAATATACTATAACGTCTATTATTTTACCTGTAGAACCGCCTACTGCAGAAAGTGCTTCTTTGCCCAAGTACCGGCCTACTATAATTGTATCTGCCATATTATACATCTGCTGAAAGAAAGCGCCAAAAAGCAGCGGAAAGAAGAATATAAGCAGCTGCTTCCAAATGACGCCTTCTGTTATAGCGTTATTTTTAATTAATTTAGAGTTTTCCATGATTACCTGCCTCCTGATGACGGTAAATAATTTAATTTTATTAAGCCAAATCCCGTTTGATAACTATACAATACAAAATATAAATATGCAATACATTGGTGTATGAAAATTTTAAGGCTCAAAAGCTATTGAAAGTATAAAAAATTACATGGCATATATTCACATTAATTGAATTACCAACATTTTATAGTCATTTTTAATTGTTCTTTTACACATTTTATACAATAAAAACGCATATTTAAGCCATTATAAGCATTATGGGAAAGTGAGATATGAAAGCAGAAATGTATGTAAATATGTACAAATAAAATATATTTAATTTAGTAAAAAATATTTTATAAAAACTCTTTACTTTTGAAATAACCGGTGCTATAATAATAATCACAAAAGGAAAACAGATTATTAAGCAAGTTATAGATTTAAAGATATTAATTGATTTAATATCGGTTTATTTATTCCAAGCTTTTTAATCAGCTTTACATTAAAAAATACCACAAAATGTTGAGCCATTGTTTTTCCTTAATCTAACTTAGGAAGGGGATGTCTGCTATGGTAATGAGCGAAGAACCATACTCAATAAGTGAAACACAAATCCGCAGGTGTGCTGTAGCAATAATGAGAGGCGGTAATGTAACAGTTTAATCTGTTTATATCCCTGAGTTAAATCTAAAAAATATATGGTTTTAAATTTAATTTTAAGGCTGTATGAATAATTTGATTATAAGTTTTCAGGCGGTATAGATAAGATTTAATAAACATTCTAAACCGCATGAATTAAAAATATAGTAAAATATATAAGCTACAGAACTTGTGGTAATACTTCAGATACAAATAAAATTAATAAAGCTTTTTATTACAGGCGGAAGTTGAAAAAATATATATTTCCCTTAGGATTTAGTTAAGGGCTGGCTTAAAAGTTAAAAGCCTTTAAAATAATTTGTTTATCACCTTAAAGAAGTGAAATTCAAATTACTGTGATATTTAAGCTGAGTTAATTAGTATCTATAAGTATTTAGGTTACAATTTAATAGAGATTACGAAGAATAGAACATTTTAACACTACTAAAAGTCAACCGTATAAAATATAAATATAAGCATGTAAACAAATATTATTATGATTGCAGGAATATTATCTGCCGGATAATTTAAAACGGTTTACACTTTCGTTACAAGAAAAGTTACAAGAATAAGTAGTTAGGAGCTAAGTGAACGTTTAGTATTTACAAAGCGTTGATTAATTATAATTCAGTAAACCGAATATATATGAAAATTGTTTGTTGGGGCGGATAAAGATTCTTAAGTTAATTAAATAATTACCTTGCTTAATTTAGTATGGTACAGCTTTTAGCCAGATAAGAAATGAAAATTTCTTCGGCTCAAGCCGTATAAAAGCCTTTAATTATTAGATAATAAAATAATATATAATTTTAGGCACGGCAGGGATTAACATAGATTAAACCTAAAAAAATATTCTGGCCATGGGATCAAAAACCCCATGGCTTTTTTATTTTTTTATTTAAAAAAAAGCCCTTAAAAAGAGCTCTGCAAATAAGTGTTATTTTAGTTTTTTTAGTATTATAAGTTTTATTATTAAGGCTATACCCAATAAAACGGCAACTATTATACCGTAAAAAATAAGGTCATAATACCATGGTGCTGAATACAAGGCATAAGTTTTTGGATTAACACGATAATTCCAGAAAAGAAATATTGCTCTGCCTAAAAATATGCCTAATAAACCGCCTATTATACAATTTAAAACACGGTTAAGCTGATTCGTGGCTATACCCCTTAAATATAATAAAAACTTACTTAATTTAGCGTAACTTTAAAATTTAATATATTATTTTTCTATTATATACGACTGCAAACTTTTTTTACAGCCGTTTTTTTCATAGAATTTTTCGGCTTCAGGCTGAGAACCAAAATATAATAAAGTAGGCGTGTTTTCTTTAGCAAGATTTAAAAGCTTACTGCCTATACCGTGGTTTTGATACTCAGGAAGAACAAGAAGTTCTGTAATAGTTCCAAAAAAATATCCGTCAGTAAGAATACGAATACAGCCAATAAGTACATCGTTTTTATAACATGTAATATTAATTGTTTTAGATAAAGCCTCATGGGTCTTTTTTAAGTCATAACTGCCTTTCCATATTTTATTGGCAAAAGCAATAAAGTCCGAAGCTTTAAGTTCTGTATCATTTACCCGATAGAACATTTATTTTCACCTCTTTATTACAAAATCAGCCTGAATATAAAATATTAAAATATTGCTGTTACATACAAAAATAAGTTTAAAAAAGGCAGGGAATTTTTAATTCTCTGCCTTAAAATACTTTATAAGCTGTAAGATATGATATTTTTAATATCAGTGTGTTTTATTGTATTCCTCAAGGTCAACAACTGCCTGATACATAAGCTCTTTTGTAATCTTGTATGGTGAGCACTCAATATCGTATTTTGTAACGGCACTGTCAAGAGCTGGGCCCATTTCTTCAAGCTTAACTTCCATATCTGCAAGTTTTGTAGGAAGACCGATTGACTTCATGAATTTATAAATTCTGTCAAGAAGGTCCATCTGTTTGTCCATCATAAGCATGCAAAGTACGCCATAGGATACAACTTCACCATGAAGGTGTCTTTCCTCAATCTGTGGAAGAACTGTCATGCCGTAGAATATAGCGTGGCCCATGTTGGAGTTGTATTTATAAGAATCGATAAGGTAAGATACCATACCGCTTGTAACTACTACTGCAAGAACAACCTGCTCAAGAGCAAATGATGTTTTGCCTTCTTTAACGCCTTCATAAGCTTCTTTACCGTACTGAAGAAGAGGCTCGCCTGTCATTTTGCTCATGCAAAGAGGAAGAGCGTCTTTCATAGCAAGTTCTGATTCATGGCCTCTTGCTGAGAAAGGAACCTCTGTAAATTTAGCTAATGTATCACCGATACCAGCCCAAAGATATATTGGAGGAGCCTGAGCGATTATGTCAAGGTTGATAAAGTTATGTATAGCTGGTCTTGGAGCTATAAATACGTCTTTCTGTACACCGTTTGGATAATACATAACACCGATTGCTGTTGTAGAAGCGCATGTAGCAGCAATAGTTGGGAATGTGAAGAATGGTTTTCCTGTCTGAGTTGCTGTGCATTTAGCGCAGTCAATAGCTTTACCGCCGCCTACAGCAAAAATCATATCAGCGTTTTTAACTGTATCAAGAGCTTTAAGTCTGTCTACGTTCTCGTAGGATGCAACACCGCCGTACCACTCGAAACCAAGAATTTCAAGGCCTGAATCCTTTACAGCCTCTGTAATGTATGGTTTTGCAGCTGCGAGAGCCTTCTCTCCGCCTATTACAACTATATTTTTGCCATATCTTGAGCAGATAGGCACGAGCTGCTCGTATGTTTCCTGTCCATAGCCGACTGTATATCCGGCAAAAGTAACTGTTTGTGCGCTCATTTATAACACTCCTTTGAATTTTATTTAACATAATTAAACTATATGTTTATATTATTATAATCCATAGAGGTAAATATTTCAATTATTAATTTAGATTAGAGGGTTTTTTAATATGAACAATCTGTTTTTTAAGGCAGATTATTTTGTATAAAACATATAAAATTACAAATTTTTTGTTTGTGTGGTATTTAAAATAATACAATACTGGTGTAAAATTAACTTATAGTATAAATTGCAGAAAATTTTAATGATATTTAATTAACAATAAATTATTTTTTAACATAAAAATTTCAGGCTGATGGTTAGGCCGCTTTACCGCGTTTTTGCGTTATTTAGGGTTTTTACGGGGGATAGTATGGATTTAAGACAGACGTATTTCGATAAAATAAACTTTATTGCTTTTTCATCTTTTAATGCCAGTGAGATAGAAAAGGCGCTTTTAAAATTAAACTGTGCCATAGAAGTTTCCGTATGTGATGAGGAGTATGTTTCAAGGTTATGCCGAGAAAAAATGGAACAGGGCAAAACGGTGTTTCTTTTTTACGGTATGGACAGCCGAATTGTGGAATACGGCCGGGATATATGTGCTTTAATGGTTAGAAAAAGCACAATAGATTTTTACAAAACGGATTTTGATAAAGCAAAATACAGCAAAGCGGTGCTTCTTTTATATAACGGTGAAGAGGCCGACTGTGATTTTCTATCACAAAAGTGGAATGTGGCTGTTGAGAGTTTTAATATTTCATGCAACGAAAGTGCAAGGAATGCATTTTTTGAAAGTGCCGATAAAAATGCCGTTTTCATAGGACCGGAAGACTTTGCTTATGAATTAAGGCGCAGGGGATTTGCATATAAGACAGTTAATTTAAGTTATGAGAGTGTTTTTAAGGCTATTGACAGTGCTAAGGAAATAGCCGCTGTTAAGCAGTGGGAAGAAGAAAAAAACAAGAAAAACGAGCTTAGACTGGAGCAGTACAAAGTTGTATTTAATTTTACAAACGATGCCATACTTGCCATTGATGAAAACGGCATAATAATTGCCGCCAATGACATGGTTTATAAATTTCTTAAGCGTGACAAGAGCCAGCGCTTGGAAGGCCAGCACATTTATAATGTAATAAAAGGTACTAAAATGATTAAGGCCATGGAAAAAGACGGGGGAGATATAGGAGATATATTTGATTTGCCTTACGGCACTGTTCTTACCCACAGGATACCTATTGAAATTGACGGACAGAAGAAAGGCGTTGTTTCAACTTTTCAGGACTTGGCAGTTTTGCAGGAGCACGAGAAAAATGCACGTTTGAGTCTTACAAAAAACAAGAAAGGCTTTTTTGCAAAGTATGGCTTTGATGATATAAAGGGTTCATCTTCTGCCATTACTGAAACTAAGAATGTGGCTAAAAGTTATGCTTTTTCGGATTCCACAGTGCTTATACTTGGCGAAACAGGAACGGGCAAGGAGCTTTTTGCCCAGAGCATACACAATGCAGGCTTTAGAAGCAGTGGGCCGTTTGTTGCAGTAAACTGTGCCGCCATACCTAAAAATCTTCTGGAAGCCGAGTTTTTCGGTTACGACGAAGGCTCCTTTACAGGTGCCAGCAAGGGCGGCAAAATGGGTGTTTTTGAAATGGCACACATGGGAACCATATTTCTTGATGAAATAGGCGAGATGCCTCTTGAAATGCAGGTTCAGCTTTTAAGGGTTATACAGGAAAAAGAAATCAGACGTATAGGAAGCGACAGGGTTATACCCGTTGATGTAAGGGTTATAGCCGCCACAAACAGGGATTTGCAAAAAGAAGTGGCAAAGGGAAACTTCAGAGAGGACTTATACTACAGACTTGATGTTCTGGAGCTTAAAATTCCGCCTCTTAGAAAACGCAAGGAGGACATTGAGGAGATTGCAATTGAGTTTTTAAAAGATATAGACTACAGGAGTTTTAAGGCCAACGAGGCTTTATGGCATGAAATAATAGAGGAGCTTTCAAAATACGAGCTGAGGGGCAACATACGTGAGTTAAGGAACATACTTGAGAGAATTACTGTTATGATGAAAAACAGCCGCATTAATACCAGTGCCCTTTTTACCGAAATAAACCGTGCCCTTGAGTCAACACAACGTGGTGAGCAGACACACAGACGCAAAAGTACATCTGCTAAATATGAGGACAACGACTCTCCTGACGATACTACGGCTCAGCAATGGGAAAAACGCCGAATTATAGCGGCACTTAAAAACAACGGACTTTCGAGAAAAAAAGCGGCTCAAGAGCTGGGCATAAGCCGTTCAACACTATGGAATAAAATGAAATACTACAAAATAGAACTGTAAAGATGAATTTATAAAAAATTTAATATTATAGCTGTTTTCAGCAACGTATTTTATGGTATACTTAAAAAGCAGTAACTTTTATCCAGTTGAAAAACAGTTAAGGCGGGATTAAAAGGAGGACTTTGTATTTGGAAGACCTTAGAAGAATCAAAACAATGATAAGCTTAGCCGTTTATGACAAGCATTACGGTGAAAAAGACAGAAAAATTACATCTAAATACAGAAGAGATTATGTTTACTTACGGGGACTAAGCATGCGCTTAGGCGTGGCTATTGGTTTTTTTATAATATGCGGCATGTATTATATTTATGAATTGGTTATAAAAAACGCCGATGTTTTTGATATGATAAGCAAAAACACCATTATAGAAATAGGCGTTGCGCTTTTAGCCGTACTTATAATATATACTTTTATTTGCTCTTTTACATACAAAAGAGAATATGAAGAGGCTCAAAGGCGGCTGGACATTTATGAAGAAAGGCTTAAAAGGCTTAATGTATCAGGCGGCCTTAAAGGCAGAAAAATATCTGTAAAGGGGAAGGACAATGGAAGAGTTATTTCTGATTCGTCAAAGACTGATAGGGATTTATAAGCTTAATGAGGATAAAATCAATATCGCATCTAAATTTTTGGCGGGCATAATAACTTTTTTGTTCATGAGCTATCTTTCTGCCGGAAATTTAACAGGCACAAAAAAACTTATTATAATTCTTTTAGGCGGTATATTTGCTTCTGTTTCATCGCCGGCAGTTTTTTTGGCTGTAGCGGCTTTGGCAGCTGTTATTTTTATAGCGTCGGCATCTGTTGAAACGGCTGTAGCGGCTTTAATATTTTTCTTCCTTTTATATGTTTTTTATGGAAGAGTTTTTCCTAAGGAAAGCTTATTGTTTGTGGCAATGCTGGTATGCTTTAAAATTAAGGTGCCTTATGCCGTTGCCTTTTTAGGCGGGTTATATTTTGGCGGCAAAGCTATATTTCCTGTAGCGGCGGCAATGTTTACAAACCAAATAGCACCTATTATGACTGAGTTTATTAAAATGTCGCCTTCTGCGGAGTTTTCAACATCAACTATGCCGGATGTACTTTTTAATATGTATACATATATTTTTTCCGAAGACGGTTTGAATATTATATCAGGCAGTTTTTATGCTGCCGCAGCCATGGTTTTGGCAGTAGTTACTGCATGGGCTATAAGCAGTGCCCATATTGACCACGAAAAGGAAATTGCCATTATAGCATCGGCCATAGTAACGGTTATTGCCATGTTTTTGGCTGTAATAATAGGCGGAAGCAGGTTTTCGGTTATGGGCCTTCCGTTTTTCGTATTTATATCTGCCGTAATTGCTTTTATTATAAGGCTTTTTGATGATTTACCCGACTACAGGCATACAGAAAGAGTTCGGTTTCAGGATAAAAACTATATTTATTATGTAAAAGCCGTACCTAAAATGAAAATGCCTCAAAGAGAACACAACGGGAGTGAGGATTAATGGATCATTATATAATAAACCTTTGGGATAGCTTCAGGTTTGCCAGTGTATCCATGCCTACAGTGGGTTTCAGGGATATTCTTGATATTCTGATAGTCGCTTACCTTATATATAAAATGATATTTTGGATTAAGGAAACAAGGGCGTGGGTTCTTTTTAAGGGCATACTTGTTATTGTAATATTCGCTTTGGCTTCATACATGCTAAGGCTTAATACCATATTATGGATACTGCAAAACACTATTTCGGTTGGTATTATAGCTGTTATAGTTGTTTTCCAGCCGGAACTGAGAAAGGCCTTGGAGCAGCTTGGAAAAAGCAAGCATTTTTTTGCAATGCTTAATTTTGATACACCTGAAAAAAGCCGTGAATACACGGAAAAAACAGTTGAGGAAGTTATAAAGGCTTCAGAAAAAATGAGTGCTGCAAGAACAGGTGCACTTATGCTTATTGAAAGAGATGTGCCTTTAGGTGATTTTGAAAGAACAGGAATTAATATAGATGCTGTTGTTACAAGTCAGCTTCTTATTAATATATTTGAGAAAAATACTCCGCTTCACGACGGTGCCGTTATTATAAAAAATAACCGTGTTGCCGCAGCTACATGTTTTCTGCCTCTTACTGAAAGCAATGATATAAGCATGGACTTAGGCACAAGGCACAGGGCAGCCATAGGCGCCAGCGAGGTTTCAGACGCTTTTGTTGTTGTTGTTTCAGAAGAAACAGGCGCCATATCAATAGCCAACGGCGGTGTACTTTACCGTAATTTAAGTGTTGATGCTATGCGGCGAATGCTTTTGCAGGGCAAAAAGAGCAGAAACAGGAAAAAGAAAATATTCTGGAGGAGGGGCAAAAAAGATGAGTAAGTTTAAAGAAACTCTCACAAAAGACGCCGGCTGGAAACTGCTTTCCGTTTTTATAGCCATTTGCCTCTGGTTTATTGTTATAAACATAGAAAATCCAGTTGAAACAAGGATTTTTACGGCTAATTTGGATATTATAAATGCTTCTTATGCTGAAGAAGCCGGAAAGACAATTACAAATGCCGATGAAATAGAAAATACAAAGGTTTCCGTAAGGTTAAGAGGAAAAAGAATGGTTCTGGATAAAATTCAGCAGAACAAGTCGTTTTCGGCTTATATAGACATTTCATCTATTGATATGGACTCTTCACCTGATGAGGTAAGCCTTCCGGTTAAAATTAAAACCGGACTTCTTGCCAGTGATTATGTTGATACGGAATATATTACGCCTTCCGATGTTGACGTATTTCTTGATGAAAACGTTTCAAAGGATTTTAAGGTGGAAGCCATATTTAACGGCAGTGTTGAAACTGGTGTTTCTGTAAGCAGCGACACCATTGACCCGGAATATGTTAAGGTATACGGTGCAAAAGGCGATGTACTTAATGTTGCCAGTGTTAAGGCGGCTGTAAATCTTGATTCACCACACAACGGCCAAAAAGTAACATCAACCCTTGCAGCTTATGACGCCGACGGCAACATTCTTGACAACGTATATATAAGCCGTGATGTTGCTGTTGTTACGCTTAAAATGGAAACAGAGCGCAAAATTCCGGTTCAGGCGCAGTATACAGGCGAGCCGGCTGACGGATGCAGTGTAGGCAAGGTTACTTTAAGTCCTAACTATGTGTATATAAGCGGAAGCCCGGATATATTAAGCAACATTATGTATATAACACTGCCTGATGTAGATATTACAGGCAGCACAGCAGATGTAATAAGAACTTATGATGTTTCTGCATACATTCCTCAGGGAGCTGAGGTGGCCAGCAATTCCGACGGAAGGATAACCGTTACTATTGAGATAACAGGAAGAGAAGAGCATGACATTTCATTTAATTCCGATGATATTGAAATAACAGGCACTGCACAGGGTACTGCCGAGATTGAAAAAGATACATTTAATATTGAAGTTTCAGGCAGCGGTGTAACAGACGATAATATAAGTTACTCTTTGGATGTAACAGACTTAACTCCGGGAGAACACAGAGTACAGATAGATGTATCACTTCCTGATGATTGCTCGCTTATAGGTCAGGCGCCTTATGCAACAGTTATTATAAGTGAAGAAAATCAAGGAGAAACTTCTCAGGAAGAAGAAGCTCAATAAAATGCAAAAAGTATTAACCGGCATAAGACATACTGTTTTATGTCGGTTTTTAAATTTTATTACATCAGAAATATGATTTATTTAATTTTAAGGGGATATACCTAAAAGCCAGGTAATAAATGCACATAATTTATATTTTGGGGATAATTTTTATTGAAATACGGCAGGATTTGGTATATAATATATTAGGTTTTGTCCATAAACTGCGCCTATTTTCTGGCAGATGACAATATTGTACGCTAAAGGTGCAATATTGTAATTGAGCTGTGGACTTTTTGCGGATATATTTCGTCAATGTTACAGTAAGATTACACTTCCACCTGAATTATTGACGTTGGTTTGGGACAATGCTATAATTCTATCTGTAAGTTGAAGGTGTGTAGCGAACCTTCAAAAACAGATTGAAAATACAAATTTAAAAA
>CALWSS010000061.1 GCA_944384255.1 uncultured Clostridia bacterium | reverse complement strand
GTATGAGCAGCAAGCCTAAAATGACATATACGGCTTTTATTTACGCTTCTTTAATTAAGGATTTTATAGAGAACGTTATTCAGGAGCCGTGCTTTGTAATTGCAGCCAATAACTCAGGTGCCGCAGCCGTTACATGTGCTAAAATATATCAAAACTATATTACAAAGCTCCTTCTTGTTTCGCCAAACGGCATTAACGACCCTATGGCGGTAAATGCAAGCAAATTCAAGAGAATTTTAATGGAAATTCCTCTTTTAGGTACGGCTTACTACAACATTAAAACATCCAAACCGGCAGTAAGGGCATTTGTTAATAATTACGGCTTTTTTGCTAAAGAAGACAGCCATGCCGAAATTATAAACGAGTTCTATAAAAGCGCTCATTCCGAAAAAGGCAATGCACGCTATGCTTTTGCATCCCTTATAACAAACTTTATGAATATGGATATTAAGCAGTATATAACCGACATTAAAACACCTATTTGTATCGTTTGGGGTGAAGAAAACATACTTAATCCAATAGATAATATGGAAAAAATGCGTGAAATAATGCCTCACTGCAGGTACTATATATTCGAGAAAACACGTCTTTTCCCTTACATTGAAAACAGTGTTGAATTTGCAAATTCAGCCGAAGACTTTTTCAGATAAAACATAAACAGGAGATTATAATTTAATGGAAGACAAACAGTTATTAATGGAAAACAAAATAAAAGAGATAATAAAACTTTTAGCCGGTGAAGACCGCAGAAACGACGTTGAAAAAATGATGCAGCCCTATTTTGTAAGATGTAATTATGAAGAAAAATCCCTTACAATAGGCTATGACGTAGCCGAATGGGAGCTTAACCCGCAAGGTGTAATGCATGGCGGAATGATAACAACTGCTTTTGACAACGCTTTCGGCATACTTACACATTTCTTTGCACAGGAAAGCTTTATAACAACAGTTGAATTAGGTGTTCATTTCCACAAACCGGTATTTTTAGGCGATAAAATAGAAATTACAGTAAAAGCCAATCATTTAGGCCGTACACTGGCAGGCTATACCGGAGAACTTCGTGTTGTAAACCGTGATATGCTCCTTGCAGACTCTGCAACAACTACATTTATAATACTTAACGGCAAAACATCAGAAATATTTGCCAACAAAAATAATCAATAATCATAAACACAAAAATACAGCAGGCAGCCTGTTTTAATAAAACAAGCTGTCTGTATTTATAATTAAATAAAAAATAAATAAAGGAATTTTTTCAAATGGAAAATCAAGTTAGTAATGTTGGAAATAATGTTGGAAATAATGTTAGAAAAAAAGTTAGAAAAAAAGTTAGAAAGAAAGTTAAAATACAGGCTTTTAAAGGAAACTTAATGCTTTTTATGGCGGCCTTCATTTGGGGCACAGCTTTTGTGGCACAAAGTGCAGGCATGGAGTTTATAGGCCCTTTTACATTTAACGCCATAAGAAACTACATAGCATTTATAGTTCTTATACCTCTTATATTTATAATACACAGAATTTCAGGCAATCAAGGCACAGTCCATAAAAACAGCTCATCTAAAAAAGACGTAATAAAAGCCGGTATATGCTGCGGCTGTATGCTGTTTCTTGCCAGCTCATTTCAGCAGATAGGCATAAAATACACATCAGTAGGCAAAGCCGGTTTTATAACAACTTTTTATGTAATTATAATACCTTTGCTTGGTCTATTTATGGGTAAACGCATAGGATTAAAAATTATAATAAGCTTAATAGCCGCCGTTTTAGGACTATATCTTTTATGTATGTCAGGTGGTTTGGAAAGCATATCAAAAGGCGATTTTTATATACTCCTTTGTGCTTTCTGCAACGCATTTCATATACTTACAGTAGACCATTTTTCACCTAAAGTTGACGGTGCTGTTTTAAGCTGTATACAGTTTTTAGTCTGTGCCTTAATTTCTACAATACCTATGATTTATATTGAAATGCCGGCTATAGCCGATATATTAAAAAGCATGGGCCCTATTTTATATGCCGCTGTACTTTCAAGCGGTGTTGCCTATACACTCCAAATATTCGGTCAGCGTTATACAGAACCGGTTATTGCATCACTTTTAATGAGCCTTGAATCGGTATTTTCAGTACTTGCCGGCTGGGTTGTGCTTCATCAGGTTTTGTCATTTAAAGAAACTTTAGGCTGCATAATAGTATTTGCCGCTGTAACACTGGCCCAAATGCCCGAAAGTAAAATTAAAATATTGAAAAGAAACAAAATTAAAAAAATATCAGCATAAAATAAATTCCTTGTATTGAACAAAAATTCAGTGCAAGGAATTATTTTTTTTAAATTTTAAGTAAATTTTTGTCATAATATTTCATTCTTGAATTGTGATATTATATTTACGAAATAGATTGTTAAAAATATTATGTAAACTTAGTTCGGTATGGATATTATTATTTTTGTGCCGCCTTCTCCGTTTTCAACTTTATACCCTGCACCTATACCGGAGCGGTTCATCAACTCCACGGATCGTTTAACTGTGTTGGTTAAAAGACGCATGTCCGAAAAATTCCGCTTTTCTTTCTGCTCCGAAAATATAATGTCATCGGCTTTAAGTCTTTCAATTTCGCTTTCTACTATTTCTGCTGTTTTCTGAATTGAAAGGCCCATATCGCTTATTTTCCGTAATATTGATTTTCTTATTACATCATCGGGTATTTTTAAAACCAAAGCTGCATGGCCGGAGCTTATGCCGCCTTCGGCTATTATTCTTCTGCATTCAGGAGTAAATGTCATAAAACGTAACTTTCTATTTACATCCCTTATTCTTAGGCCAAATGAAGAAGCTATTTCATCTTCCGTGAAACCATAGTCCTCTTTTAAACTGTAAAAGCCTTCCGCTTCTTCTATAAAACTTAAATTCTGGCGCTGTGTATTTTCAAGAAGTGATATAACGGCACTTCGATTATCACTTACAGTTAAAATTATAGCCGGAATTTTGTCAAGACCGGCACCTTTTGCCGCCATAAGCCGTCTTTCACCTGAAATAAGCTCATAAAATTTATTATTTATGTTCCTTACAAGTATTGGCTGGCACACACCGAATTTTTTTACTGAGCAAATAAGTTCATCTATAGACTCCCTTTTAAAAAATTTCCTCAGCTGGTTTGGGTTTGGCTTTATTTCGTTAACAGGTATCTGGCACACCGTCCCTTCTTTTTCAGTTTCACTTACACATTGTACGTTTTTCTTTCCGCATAGGTCAGAAAATTTTATTAAATTCAGCATATAAAAGCACCTCCGCTAATTTTTCACCCTCAAAAATATTATATATTGCCTTAATTACCCTTTGAAGATACTTTCATATACAATATTAAATTATAAAACGACATTTATTCTTTAAAATCAAAAATAATAGGCTGATTTATGTCGAAACCAACAATACAAAAATACGAATAATTTTTTTACTGAATATTAATTCAAATTTAGAAATTATAATACGTTTATAATAAATTGTAGTATTATGTAGAAAAAAAATAACTCTTTTTATATAGTTTATGTTGAATTTTATAAAATTAGTTGATATAATGAATTTATAACACAAATTATGAATTTATAATTACAAATTTATGATATTTTTGTAGGTGATTTAATATGGAATTCCGTGAAAGACTTAAATTTTTAAGAGAAAACTACTATGTAAACGGCAAAAAACTTACTCAAACACAGTTGGCAAACATACTGGGGTATGGTTATACCGCTATATCAAACTATGAGTCAGGAAGGAACGAACCATCTATAAACGATTTGAAGAAAATCGCTGATTTTTTCAATGTAAGCCTTGATTATCTGCTTTGTACAACAAACGACCCTACAAAAGTTGGGGAAAAAAACGAGCTTTACGAAAGACTGTGCTGTTATACAAAAACACAGCAGGAATATCTTTTAAAGATAATTGATGACATAGAAAAATACAAAAAATCAATTTAAAAAAGCGCCATTTAGGCGCTTTTTTTATTATTAACACATATTATTTAATTAAAGCCTATTATTATTTTATTGTTATTTTAAGGCTTAATTTTTTACTTTAAAAATTTAAACTTCACGTTTTATAACACCATTTTTAACATTAAATACTGATGCATCTCCGGCATAGGATTTAACCGAATCCTCAATTCCGGTGCAGGTAATTATTGTCTGAACATTATTAATGCAGTCCATAAGCATGTGCTGACGTGTTTTATCAAGCTGAGACAAAACATCATCCAAAAGCAAAACAGGATTAACACCGGAGCTTTCCTTTATAATGTCTATTTCAGCCAGTTTGGCACATACTGCCGCTGTTCTCTGCTGGCCTTGAGAGCCGTAAATTTTAACATCATTTCCGTTTACATAAAAACTTATATCATCTCTATGTGGTCCTATAGACGTACTGCCTGATAAAATATCACGATTTAAAAAAGAAAAAAGCTTTTCCTCGAAACTGTCTTCATCTGTACTGGGATTATACAAAACAGACAGTTCTTCTTTATTAGATGTAATCTGTCCATGTCTTACAGAAGCCTTATAACTCAGCTCTTCAACAAATTTTTTTCTGTTTTTAATTATATTCCGGCCATATTGAGCAAGCTGGCTGTCCCAGACAAAAAGTGTTTCTTTTAAAGAATTATTTTTTTGAATTTCCTTTAAAAGATTATTCCTTTGTTTAAGTACTTTCATATACTGCTGTAAATTATAGCAGTAAACTTTGCTTAACTGACAAAGCTCAATATCAATAAACCGTCTTCTTTGAGAAGGCGAATCTTTAATAAGCTGAAGGTCTTCCGGTGAGAAAATAACTGTATACAGTGTACCAAAAAGCTCACTGCTTTTTTTTAGCGGTATGCCGTTTACAGCAATGCCTTTTTTATCATTTCTTCTGATATGGGCATCTATACGTTGTGTGACATTTTCGTTTTGTATAAATACTCTGATATGGGCTTCATCGTAGTTAAAGCTTATAAGCTCTTTATCATTTTTCGTTCTGTGACTTCTTCCTGTAGAGCAGATATAAATCGACTCCAAAAAATTTGTTTTTCCGTTGGCATTGGCTCCATAAAAAATATTAATTCCGTTTTTAAGCTCAACATCGGCTCTTTGTATATTTCTAAAGTCAGAGAGAGAAATATTTTTAATATACATTTTATTAAATGCTTTCCTCCACTTTAACTTCGCCTATGCCCTGAACTTTAACTACATCGCCTGCATGTATTTTTTTTCTAAGCTCAGTAACAACCTGGCCGTTAAGTGTTATAAGACCGTCATCTACAAGAAGCTTTACATCAGAGCCACGTCCTACAAAGCCGCATAACTTCATTAATTGGTTTAATTTTATATATTCATCTTTAATATGCACTATTTCCATAAAAACACCTTCTTATAACCTTCCTTATAACCATTAACCTTCTTATATTCTTAAAGGAAGAATTAAATATTTATACAAATCTCCGTCCTGCGGCTTAATAATGCAAGGGCCCAAAGGAGAGTTAAACTGTATTGCAACCTTTTCATCCTCAATAGCCTTTAAAGCATCTATTAAATATCTTGGGTTAAAAGCAATTTTAAGCTCTTCTCCTTCTGTTACGGAATCTATTTCTTCATAAGCCTTACCTATTTCGGTTTGTGAAGTTATAATGACTTTTCCTCCGCCTATTTCCAGTTTAACAGGCATTTTTCTTGCATCACGAGATATAAGAGATGCTCTTTCAAGAGAAGAAATAATTTCTGAGCGGTCAATAAGGATTTTTGTTTTATACTCGTCTGTAAATGTCTGCTCATATTTTATGTAATCTCCTTCAATAGTTCTTGTAACTACTGTGTTTCCGTTTATACTGAAAAGAACATGTTTTTCTGTAACAAAAATTTCAGTTTCATCTTCTTCATTGCCTGAAAGAATACGGCTTATTTCTCTCATTGTTTTAGCCGGTATAATAACTTTTGTTTCTTTTTCATTATCGGCATTAATTGAACGGTATGAAATTCTAAATCCGTCTACAGAAACAACATTTGTTCTGTCTTTTTTAAATTCCATAAGTTCTCCAGTAAGGAAAGGCTTTGATTCATCAAGTGCTACTGAAAAAATTGTAGCATTAATCATATCCCTTAAATCAGACTGCTTTAATTTATAAGAATATTCCTTTTCAACTTCCGGAATATCAGGGAAATCTTCTGCCGGCTGAACCATAACAGTAAATTCCGAAAAACCGCATTTTATAATGGCTTCTTTATCATTTACGGAAATTGTAACTTTATCTCCGTTTAAACGTCTTATAATTTCAGAAAAAAGTTTTGCTTCTATAGCTGTAGAGCCGTTTTCTGAAACATCGGCCGAAATAGGTGCCGATTTAATGCTTATTTCAAGGTCACTGGCAGTAAGAGTAAGGGTATCGTCCTGAGCAGTAAGAAGTATACATTCCAGTACCGGGAGGGTTGTTCGGGTGCTTACTGCCTTTGAAACAGTGTTTATTCCTTCTATAAGCAAATCCTTATCTAATGTTAATTTCATGTTTGTTGACAACTCCCTTCTGTGTGCAATACATATATAAATAAGTTCTTTTTAGTAATCATAGTAGTAGTAGCTGTTAATTTGTTGATAAGTACAAAAAGGCCGTAAAAAAGCGTAACTTTTTTTCTGGATAATGATGTATATAAGTTTTATATTGATTTACAGGTTGTCCACAATGTTAACAGCTCTTTAAAACAGTGGCTGTTATAAACAATTAATCAACATCAAATCCACATAGGTATGTTAATAGTTTTCTAACACATAAAACAGTATTAAATGTTAGAAAAAACAGTAATAAAATATAATTATAACACTTGCTTAACATACGTTAAAATAATAACAAATATTAAAGGCCTTTTATACGCTTTTCAAGTTCAAGAAGAGTTTCCGAAAGTTTAGGGTCGCTTTCCAAATCCTTTTCTATTTTATTGCATGCATGAAGCACAGTTGTGTGATCCCTTCCACCGTAGTCTTCGCCTATGGCTGAAAGTGAAATGTCCAGAAGCTTTCTTGAAAGGTACATTCCTATCTGTCTTGGATATGCTATGTTTTTAGGCTTTTTGGTTCCTTTAAGGTCTGCAACTGTTATTTTGTAGTAGTTGGCTACTATTTCTTGAATAAATTCAGTTGTCATTTTGTTTTCGGAAGCTCTTTCAAATATGTCCTTCATTGCTTCTTCTGCCAGTTCCACTGTAACCTGCCTGTTTGTAAGCTTGGCAAAAGCTACTATTCTTGTTAAAGCTCCTTCCAGCTCACGGATGTTTGTGTCAATGTATTTTGCTATGTAGTTCATAACACTGTCAGGAACTACTATTGAATCAAGCTTTGCTTTTTTACGCAGTATGGCAATTCTTGTTTCGTAGTCAGGCGGCTGAATATCGGCTATAAGACCCCACTCAAAACGCGTTTTCAGCCTTTCTTCCAGAGTTTTGATTTCTTTAGGTGGACGGTCTGATGAAATTATAATTTGCTTGTTATTGCTGTGAAGTGCATTAAATGTATGGAAAAATTCTTCCTGAGTACGTTCTTTTTGAGCAATAAACTGAATATCATCTATAAGAAGCACGTCTATATTACGGTATTTATTTCTGAATTCTTCATTTTTATTTGTACTTATGGAATTAATAAGCTCGTTTGTAAATGTTTCGCTTGTAACATACAAAACTTTTGCCTGAGGATTTTTCTGTAAAATATAATGTGCTATTGAATGCATTAAGTGAGTTTTGCCAAGACCAACATTTCCGTAAAGGAAAAGCGGGTTATAGGCACTGGCCGGAGCTTCGGCTACAGCCAAAGATGCAGCATGAGCCATTCGGTTGCTGTTTCCGACAACAAAAGACTCAAAAACATATTTCGGATTAAGGTTTGCAGCAGCTATAGGGTCGTTGGTTTTTGACTGCTGATTATTTAAAGATGATATGTTTGACGAGCCTATAAGCATTATGTTGTATTCAATATGTGTAACTTCTATAAGAGCATTTTTAATAAGTGAAAGATACTTGTTTTCCACCTGAGTCTTGCTGAAATCGTTTTCAGCCTTTAAAACAAGATCTCTGCCGTCACAGACATGTATTTTAAGAGGCTTTATCCATGTATTGAAGCTTATAGGGTCCTCAAGATTTTTTTCTATAAGTGACAGGGCTTTCTGCCAGCTTAAATATAAATCGTCCATTTTTTCCTCCTTCGTTTTTTATGTGTAAAAAATAATTTAAAGCCGCATAAAAATTTGAAATATATATACATATTACAATAATAAATGTGTAAATAATAATTTTAAAACTGTACAAATCACATTTTTAGAAGTTATCAACAATGTTGTGCACAAGCTGTTGATAACTTTTTGGAAAAATATCGATTTTATAGTGGTAAAATCATTAAATAATCAATATATAGGCTAAAAATTAAGACAAATATATATGTTATACACTTTTCAACAAAAATCAACATAAAATATCCACATATTTAATTTTTAATATTGTCTTTTAGTGTGGAATTTAATTAAAAATAAAACACAAAATGTGAAATATTATTGTTTTGTATTTTTTATGTGGCTTTTTTAAACCGAAATCCTGAGTTATCCACTATAATATAACAAAATATTTATTTCTTATCAACATATTGCTGGCTTTGAATGTGGAGAGATTTTATGGCAGAATTATTAACAGCTCAATATAATGTGTATAATTTATATTTAGATACTATATATACAAAAATACAAAATTTGTAATTTTTTGTATTATAAAAATGCTTAATTTGTGCTATTTATCGGTATATTTCAATTTAAATTTCTTGACGCAAGAGGTTTTATTTATTATAATGGTAGCAGTGCTTTTGTGCAGGACAGGCGCAAAAAAGTAGTTTAAGGAGGTGCGTAAGACATGAAAATGACATTCCAGCCAAAGAAAAGACAGAGAAGCAAAGTTCACGGCTTCAGAAAAAGAATGGCTACTGCCAACGGCAGAAAAGTTCTCTCTGCAAGAAGAAGAAAAGGAAGAAAAGTATTATCTGCATAATTAAATCAAATACTTTGTATTTACAGGCCGCGGATAGTGGCCTTTTAATTTTTAAAGCGTTAAGGTTGTGATAAATTGAAATTTACACAGTCCATAAAAAAGAATTTTCAGTTCAGGTTCGTATATAATAAGGGTAAGTCTTTGGCAAACCGCTGTTTGGTTATGTACGTAATTAAAAATAAGAAATATCCGGATTCCAATCGCCTTGGAATATCCGTTAGCAAAAAAGTCGGCAAAAGTGTTGTAAGAAGCCGGGTAACAAGGCTTATTAAAGAAAGTTACAGGCTTATGGAAGATGATATTCAGCGGGGATACGACATAGTAGTTATTGCCCGTTCATCTGCTGCCGACTGTGATTATAAAGATATAAACAAGGCTCTTTTAAGCTTATTGAAAAAACACGACCTGCTGATTAAAAAATCCTGACAAAGGCATGCTCTTTTTTTAATATAAGTTAAGTCCGTAACAGAAGTTTGTATTGGTATTGAAAGAAGTATGATTGATATGGTTAAAAAAATTCTTCTTTTATTAATCAGGTTTTATCAGCTTTGCATATCACCTCATTTCGGCCCATGCTGCAGGTTTACTCCAACCTGTTCTCAGTATATGTATGAGGCTGTTACAAAATATGGCGTTTTTAAAGGCGGGTATCTAGGTGTTCGCCGGCTTCTTAAATGCCATCCGTTCCATAAAGGAGGATATGACCCTGTGCCATGAAAGACAACAATAATTCGAGGGGGATTTGGTTTTGAGTACGACTTTTGCATTACTCGCCGCTAGAACGCCTGGTGTTATAATTGGGCCTATAGCAAGCTTATTAGGAATAGTTTACAACGCGCTTTTTAATTTTATTTATTCCATTAGTCCGGTAAATGCGTTGGGCATGGCTATTATTTTGTTTACAATTATAGTTAAGCTTATATTTACACCTTTGCTTTTTAAACAGCAGAAGTCAACAATGGCTATGCAGAAAATACAGCCGGAGTTGATGAAAATAAGAAAGAAATATGAAGGCAAAAAAGATGTGGCAAGCCAGCAGAAAATGTCTCTTGAAATGCAGAAACTGCAAAAAGACAATAACGTAAGTATGCTTGGCGGCTGCCTTCCTCTGCTTATACAGCTTCCTATTCTTTATGCCTTATACTATATTTTTCAGCAGGCATACGTATATGTTGACGTTGTAGGCCAAAACTACGACGCTATAACAAATGTAATTATGAATATTCCTGTTGACACAAGGCTTGCTGCTCTTTCCGATATAATAGTGCAGCACAAGCTTACAATTGACGTAGCCCAGGCTGCAGATATTAAAAACCTTATAAGTCAGCTTACACTTACTGACTGGAATACAATTTTAGCATCTGTTGGCAGTTTTGCCGACCAGCTTTCACCACTGCTTAGCGTTAAAACAGAAATGGAGTATTTCCTTGGCATAAGCATGGTTACAAACCCTGGCCTTAGTTTTCCGGGTATACTTGTACCTATAGCGGCCGGTGCTACTACATTCTTCCAAACCTATGCCCTTACAAGAAATTCATCGGCACAGGCAGGCGCTTCACCGCAGGACCCTACTATGCAGTCCATGAAAATTATGAACTACATGATGCCTATTATGATGGGTGTTATGACTATAAACCTTCCGGCAGGACTTGGTGTTTACTGGACAGTAAGTAACCTTATTCAGGCCGGTCAGACACTGCTTGTAGTTAAATTCCTTAAAAAGAGAGAAGCTAAGCTTGAGGAGGAGAATAAATAATGCAGGAGATACAAGTTTCAGCTAAGACAGAAGAAAAGGCTATTGAAGAAGCCATTCGCAGACTTAATGTTTCTTCCGCCGATGAGCTTAATATAGAGGTTGTAGAAAAAGCGGCAAAGGGCTTTTTGGGCTTTGGCTCAAAAGATGCCGTTATAAAGGCTTCCGTTAAGTTTAATCCGGAAAAAGTAGCTAAAGAATTCCTTAGGGAAATGTTTGTAGCTATGGGTATAATAGTTAATATAGAAACTGAGCTTAAAGAAAAACAGCTTTTAATAAACCTTTCCGGCAGTGACATGGGTATTCTTATTGGCAAGAGAGGCCAGACACTGGATTCAATACAGTATCTTGTAAACCTTGTTGTAAATAAAGGCGATGCTCCGTATCTTTCAATTACACTTGATACGGAAAACTACCGCCAGAGAAGAAAAGAAACACTTGAGTCACTGGCTTATAACCTGGCTAAAAAGGTTAAACAGACAGGCAAAAAAGTTGTACTTGAGCCTATGAACCCTTATGAAAGAAGGATAATTCACTCAAGCCTTCAAAATAACAAATACGTAACTACATATTCCGAGGGTGAAGAACCATACAGAAATGTAGTAATTGCCCTTAAATAAATTCTTTATTCGGCTTTTAAGCCTGATTTTCAGATTATATAACTTGAAAATCGGGCTTTTTTTGTGTATTGTAGTATAGATACAATTAATTGTGTTTTGTAAAGGAGTGTTTAGCTTGAAAACAGCCTTTTTAGACGATATAATAGCCGCTGTTTCAACACCTATGGGAACAGGCGGTATAGGCATAATACGAATAAGCGGCAAAGGCAGTATAGATGTTGCCGATAAAATATTTAAAAGCGTTTCAGGTGTAAAACTTAAAGATAAGCCTACACATACTATAACTTACGGAAAAATTATAGATAAAGACGGAAATACAGTAGATGAGGTGCTTGTAAGCATAATGAAAGGCCCGGCATCTTATACAAAAGAAGACGTTGTGGAAATAAACTGCCACGGCGGCACGGCATCTGTTAAAAAAATAATGGAAACCGTAACTCTTGCCGGTGCCAGAACGGCAGAGCCGGGAGAGTTTACAAAAAGGGCATTTTTAAACGGACGAATAGACCTTTCTCAGGCCGAAGCCGTAATTGATATTATAAATTCCAAAACTGAGCTTTCAATGAAAAATGCCGTAAACCAGCTTTCAGGTGCTCTTTCGGAAAAGGTAAAAGAAATCAGGAATAATCTTGTAGATGCCGTTTCCACAATAGAGGCGGCCATTGATTACCCGGAACACGACATTGAAGAAGAAACTTATGCCTCACTTAATAAAACAGTTAATGAAGCCTTAAACAGTGTTGAAAAACTTATTGATACGGCAGATATGGGCAAAATGGTTCGTGACGGCGTTAATATGGTTATACTGGGTAAGCCTAATGTAGGCAAAGGCTCACTTTTAAACTTCCTGCTTAATGAGGAAAGAGCCATTGTAACTGATGTGCCGGGAACTACAAGGGATACCGTTGAGGAATACTTTAACATAGCCGGTATACCGGTTAGAATTACTGATACGGCAGGGGTCAGGGACACTGATGATGTGGTTGAGAAAATAGGTGTTGAGCGTTCTGTTCAAAGAGCCGAAAATGCCGACATTATACTGCTTATGCTGGATTTATCCCGTGCTTTAGACGACGACGACAGAAAGCTTATTGATTTTATTAAAAACAAAAAGCATATAGTCCTTCTTAATAAAACTGATTTGGACCAGAAGGCAGAAGAAGAAGAAATAAACTCTCTTTTGGATAGCAAAAACATTTTACGTGTTTCAGTTAAGGAGCAAAAGGGCACAGATGAGCTTTTAAAGCTTCTTGAAGAAATACTAACAAGCGGTACGGTTCAGGCCGGCGACGGAGTTATGGTAAGCAATGTACGCCATAAAAACTCCCTTGAAAAAGCCGTCCAAGCCCTTAAAAAAGCCATTAATACAATAGAAATACGTATGCCGGAAGATTTTGTGTCTATGGATATTTCACAGGCTATAGACTTTTTGGGCGAAATAACAGGCGAAAGCCTTCAGGAAGATATTATAAACAGAATATTTGAAAAATTCTGTCTTGGTAAATAACAGGAGTGAATATTAAATGTGTGATATAAACGCTTCAAAAACATATTTGGCCGATGAATGTGATGTAGTAGTTGTAGGCGCCGGACATGCCGGCTGTGAAGCGGCTCTTGCATCGGCAAGACTTGGCTTTAAAACAGTAGTTTTTGCCATTAATCTGGACTCTATAGCCATGATGCCTTGCAACCCGTCTATTGGCGGAAGTTCAAAAGGCCACCTTGTCCGTGAAATAGATGCTTTAGGCGGTGAAATGGGTAAAAACATAGATAAAACATACCTTCAAATAAAAATGCTCAATACCAGCAAAGGCCCTGCTGTGTATTCTTTAAGGGCACAGGCTGATAAAAACAGATATAAAGAAGAAATGAAAAGGGTTATGGAACAGACACCTAACCTTAAAATAAAACAGGCGGAAGTAACAAAGGTTCTTGCCGAAAATGGAGCTGTTATGGGTGTTGTAACTTCTTCCGGGGCAATTTATAAGGCAAAAGCCGTTATACTTTCAACAGGAACATATTTAAAGGCCCGCTGTCTTTTTGGTGAAACTATAATACAGTCAGGCCCAAACGGTTTAAAGGCGGCTTCTGAATTAAGCCAGAGCCTTATGGACTTGGGTATTAAGCTTTACAGGTTTAAAACAGGTACACCTGCCAGAATAGACAAAAAAACAGTTGATTTTTCCAAAATGACACCGCAGTACGGCGATGAAAAAATAGTGCCGTTTTCTTTCGAGGATAAGCCGGAAGACATTAAAAGAGAACAGGTAGAGTGCTATCTTACTTATACAAACAACAAAACCCATGAGATTATACGTAATAATCTTGACCGTTCACCTCTTTATGCCGGTGTTATAGAGGGCACAGGCCCAAGATACTGTCCTTCAATAGAGGATAAGGTTGTAAGGTTTGCCGATAAGGAGCGTCATCAGATATTTATTGAGCCGGAAGGTGAGAACACAAACGAGCTTTATGTTCAGGGCATGAGCTCATCACTGCCGGAAGAAGTGCAGATTGCTCTTTACCGTACTGTACCAGGACTTGAAAACTGTGAGTTTATGCGTACAGCCTATGCTATTGAATATGACTGCATAGACGCTACACAGTTAAAACTGAGCCTTGAATTTAAAAATATAAAAGGTCTTTTCGGTGCAGGCCAGTTTAACGGCACAAGCGGTTATGAAGAAGCGGCAGCCCAAGGACTTATAGCCGGAATAAATGCCGCAAGACTTCTCCAAGGCAAAGAACCGGTTATACTTCATCGTTCGGACGCCTATATTGGTGTACTTATAGACGACATAGTAACAAAAGGCAGCAAAGAGCCTTACAGAATGATGACATCAAGAGCAGAATACAGGCTTCTTTTAAGGCAGGATAATGCTGATGAACGTCTTACACCTATTGGCCATGAGGTAGGCCTTATTTCCGATGAAAGATACCAGAGATTTCTTAAAAAGCAGGAGCTTATTGCAGCAGAAAAAGAACGTATAAATTCCGTTACAATAGGCTTAAAACCGGAAATACAGGAATTTCTTGAAAGACACCACAGTACACCTTTAAAAAGCGGAGCCCGTTTAAGTGAGCTTTTAAAGCGTCCTGAGCTTAATTATGATATTTTAGCCGAAATAGATACTACAAGGCCGGATATAGACAGCGAGGCAGCTCATGAAGCCGCTATACAGATAAAATACGAAGGCTATATAAAACAGCAGCTAAACCAGGTTAAAGAGTTTAAAAAGCTTGAAAACAGACTTCTGCCGGAAGATATAGACTACAACGATGTAAGAGGCTTAAGACTTGAAGCAGCTCAAAAACTTAACGATATAAGACCTCTTAATATAGGCCATGCCTTTAGAATAGCCGGAGTTTCACCGGCGGATATTTCCGTGCTTATGATTTATCTTGAACAGCTTAAAAGAACCTCTAAAAACGAAAAGGAGGAGTAATATGAACGGAAGTGAAATTTTAAAGGACTGTGCCCAAAAAATGGGTATTGAGCTAAGCGAAAAAGCTCTTAACGACTTTGAAA
>CALWSS010000060.1 GCA_944384255.1 uncultured Clostridia bacterium | reverse complement strand
GCAAATATTGAAATCATAACTCCGCTTTTGCAGTCTGCTATACCAAGGCCGTAAGCCCAGTCGCCTTCAATATGAAACGGGTGAGCAGCTGTAAAGCCTTCGCCAAAAACCGTGTCTAAATGTCCGTTAAGTATTATTTTGCCATTTGGGTTTTGTGGTGTTATTTTTGCTGTTATGTGGCGGCCAAGGCCTTTTTCGTAATGAATTTCAACATCAGCACCCATTGAAATAAGCAGGTCTTTTAATAAATTTACGACTTTTTCGTTGCCTTCTTCATTGCCTGTGCCGCAGTCTATAGCAGAAAACTTTTTTAAGTATTCCATTTGGGAAGGAAAATATTTTTCTGCACCTTCTGTGGCAGCTTTAACTATTTTTTCGTAATCTTTCATTGAGCTTCTCCTTCTTCTCCTGAATAATATTCCTGATCTATACAGTCAATAAAAACTTCTGATACGTCTATCTTTTCGTTTAAAAGGCCGTTGTCGTAGAGCCAGTTAATGTTTTCAAGATAGCAGTTAGGGTCCTGTGAAAGGAAAGGAGCATATTCTTTTTCCATCATAGGCAGAAGTATATTTATACTCTGTGTTTCTACATCCGGGTCAAGAGGGAAGTTGTCCTCGTTCTGGTTTGAAAGAAGTATGTTGAGTGTTCCTTCAGGGTCTGTTTTCATATCGTAAAAGCCTTTTGAGCAGGCTCTTAAAAATCTTTGGTATTTGTAGTTATCTTTTTCGGCACTGTCTTTATTTGCAACAAAAACAAGTGAGTAATAGTTTGGTATGCCGTAATCAGAAGGTCTGAAATAATTCATTTCAAAGCCTTCTTTTTCAAGCTGAGGTATTTCGTGGTTTATAAAGCAGCCGAATGTGGCATCTACATTGCCTGTTGTCATGGCACTCATAAGGTCAAAACCAACATTTATTAAGTTTACATTATCCATTGAGGCACCGTCGTTTTCCATCATGGCTTTAATTACGGCTTCGCCAAAAACTACGCCTGTGTAGCCAAGTGTTTTGCCTTCAAGGTCTTTAGGTCTTGTTATGTTTTTATCTGCCAAAGAAGCTATAAGGTCAAGAGGTTCCTGAACTACGGAGCCTATTATTTTAACCGGAACATCTTCGTTGGCAATAGCCATAATTATATCGTCCTGATAATAAAGACCGGCATCGGCTTTGCCTGCTGCTGTAAGGGATATGGCATCGTTGCTGTTTGAAGGGAAAAGTACATTAACATTCAGGCCTTCTTCTGCAAAATAGCCTTTTTCTATAGCGTCGTAAATAAAGGCATGTACTGCATTAGGGTACCAGTCAAGAACCAAGTCAAAGTCTTCCAGCTCTGTATTTTCAGCAGTTTCACTGCCTGATGCAGTATCTGAGCTCTGTTCTGTGCTGCCTGAAGCTGATGCAGATGATGTTGTGCCGCCTGATGAGCAGCCGGCAAGGCTTGCTACAGCTAACACTGCTGCAAGTGCCATGGTGATAAGTTTTTTCATTTGAAAATCTCCTCCTTTTTGTGTAATCTGCGGACAAAAAAATCCTTCCGCCTTGGGAAGGATATAATTTTTTTTTATTTTGTATGCTTCCCTACGCTGGTGTTAACCAACAGGTTCAAAGGGTCAGGTTTTAACCTTCTCAACATAAAGTTCCCCCGCAGATATTTAATTTACAGATTCATTATACAGCAAAAACCATAAATTACAACATAAATTTAACATAAAATTTATTTATAAAAAAAGGCGTTTTATAAGTTTTAGATTTATAAAACGCCGTATATTTATTTTACTGTCTTACCTGATGGTCTTTAAACTTTGAGCCGAAGAGTTTATTTTTTGTCTTTTTTGATACATTCTTTAAACGGAACATCTCAACAGCTGAGTATAAAACAGGTATAAAGAAAAGTGTTACAAGTGTTGATATTGAAAGACCGAATATAATAGCTACAGCCATAGGTCGCTGCATTTCGGTACCTTCACCTATAGCAAGTGCCATAGGAACCATACCTATAACTGTTGTAAGTGTTGTCATAAGTATAGGTCTTAAACGGTTAGGGCCGGCTTCTTCAAGGGCCTCGTTGCATTCCATGCCACGAGCTCTAAGCTGGTTTGTATAGTCAATAAGAACGATACCGTTATTAACAACCATGCCGACAAGCATTATAAAGCCCATAAACGTAACAGATGTAATAGAGTTGCCTGTTATAAAAAGACCGAATATAGCGCCTGTTATGGCAAGAGGTACGGCAAACATAATTAAGAACGGGTGTATAAATGACTCAAACTGAGAAGCCATAATCATATAAACCAGAGCAAGGGCTACTACAAGAGCTAAAAGAAGGCTCTGGAATGTATCCACCATTGTTTCTATATCGCCTGTAAACTCATAAGTACATCCGTCAGGGAATGAGTACTGGTTAAGAAGGCTTACTATGTTCTGCTGAGCCTCACCTGAGCTTATACCGTTAAGGTTTAAGCCTATTGTAAGGTATTTATGGTTGTCTTTACGTGTTATGCTTGTTGCAGACTCGTCAGTTGATATATCTACAACATCTGTTATAGGTATTATGCCACGGGATGTCTGGATAGTAACTTTCTGCAAGTCGTTTAAGTAGCTTATACGGTCTTCATCATCTTTAATAATTACATCTATTTCGTCACCGTCTACTTTATATGTAGTGGCTGTGCTTCCGTTTACGGCTGTTGAAAGTGCACTTGCAACAGATGAAGTTGTTAAACCGTACTGTGATGCTTTTTCTCTGTTTATAACTACGCTGGCTTCAAGTACGCTTGTTTCTGATGAGTTAACTACATCTTTTGCCCAAGGCTGTTTTTCAAGTATTTTTTCTATGTCGTATCCGGCCTGACGAAGGTTATCTATATCATCACCGTTTATCTGTATTTCTACATCACTGGCAGATGAATAAGAGCCCATGGCAGTGCTGGAAGCCGATACTGTTATATCAGCACCAGGAATTGTTTTAACACGTTCTTTTATGTCCTCAACTATTTCGTCTGTAGAACGGTCACGGTCTTTTATATCCACAAAGTTTAATGTAATGGAAGCCGTATCAGTCTGGCTTGAGCCTGTAAGCATTGAAGATGTGCTTGAGCCTGCCATTATATAATACTCGTCTGTTTCAGGTATGTCGCTTATGCGGTCCATTACCTCGTTTACGACATTTGTTGTTTCATCTATTACTGTGCCGGAAGGCATTTCAATGCTTATTGAAGCTGAGCCTTCATCCATTGTAGGCATAAGGTCAAAACCTACTATAGGTATAAGGCCTATAGATATTACAAATATAAGTACTGTTACCAAAAGTGTTCTTTTCTTACGTCTTAAAACAAAGTGAAGGCACTTTCTGTAAGTTGAATCTATTTTGTTAAGAGCGGCACCCCATTTATCAAGAAGCCTGCCTATTGGACCGCCTTTTGAAAGGTTTTCTTCACTGCGTTCTTCATGCACAAGAAGTTTGGAGCATGCCATAGGCACAAATGAAAGTGATACTATAAGTGATGCACCTAATGAGAAGCATACGGTAAGTGAAAGGTCTTTAAACATCTGGCCTATTGTACCGGAAACAAACATAAGCGGTATAAATACGGCTACTGTTGTAAGGGTAGAAGCCATAACTGAAAGACCAACTTCTGAAGCTCCGATTTCGGCGGCTTCTTTTGCCGGGTAACCTTTAGTATGGTATTTATATATGTTTTCCAGTACAACTACCGAGTTATCAACCAGCATACCTATACCGATTGTAATACCGCCTAATGAAATAATATTAAGTGTCATATCACACATATACATTAAGGCAAATGTTGCTACTATTGATGTAGGTATTGAAACGGCTATAATTGCCGATGTGCTTATGCTTCTGAGGAATATGAAAAGCACTATAACGGCAAGTATTGCCGACTGGAATGCTGTGGAAAGCACGTTATTTACTGATGTTCTGATATAGTCCGATGTATCGGAAAGCATTTTTATGCTTAAATCCGGGTACTGCTGGCTTATTTTGGCTATTTCAGCGTTTATTTTATCTGAAATATCAACTATATTTGCATCTGACTGTTTGCTTATTGCCATAATAACGCTTTTGCTTCCGTTAACTATGGCATAAGAGTTTTCGTCTTCTGTTGTAAGCTCTACATCAGCCACATCGCTTAAACGTACTGTGCTTCCGCCGGCTGTTGTAAGAAGTATATTCCTTATATCGTCAAGGGATTTAAATTCTCCAACGGTTTTAGCGGTTATTTTTGTTGAACCGTTATTTATCTGGCCTATAGGCATATTTATGTTTTCGGCTTTAAGGGCATTTGTTATTTGTGATGATGATATGCCGTAGCCGTCCATTTTATTGGTATTTAATGTTATGTTTACAACATCGTCTATACCGCCTATCAAGCTGACTGATGCAACACCGTCTATCTTTTCAATGTCGCTTGATACATTGTCGTCTACAAATGTTGTAAGGTCGGCAATATCCATTTTATCAGAGCCTACACCTACTACTATTGACGACATCTCGTTAATATCCAGCTTCATTACCATTGGCTCACTGGCGTCATCGGGCAGGGTGCCTTTTATAAGGTCTATTTTCTCTCTAAGGTCGGAAGCCGCTGTATCAATGTTTGTTCCGTCAACAAACTGTATCATTACCATTGATGAGTTTGATGAGGATGTGGAAGAAATGGTATCTACATTGCTTACGGTGCCTACAGCTTCTTCTATAGGCTTTGTAATAAGGTTTTCTATCTCTTCCGGACCTGCACCTACATAAGTTGTGCTTACTATTGCCATAGGTATGTCTATGGAAGGCATAAGGTCCAGCTTTAATGTTGTAAGGGATATAACGCCGGCAAGTATTACTATTAATATTGCCATTACGGTAGTTACCGGTCGTTTTATAGCTGTCTTAATTAGCATTTATTATTCCTCCTTTGTGTCGGAATCAGCGGAGGATACGGCTGATGATGACGCTGATGATGATGTTTGTGCTGATGTATCTGATGCGTTTTCGTCGCCGCTTATTAATGCTTCATTGTTCTCGGCGTCGTATGTGTCGGGAGCTACTTCTATATGGTCTCCGTCTTCAAGGTATGTCTGGCCTTTTATTACTACATCCATGTTTTCGGTAAGGCCGCTTGTTATTTCTATTTCATTTCCGTTTTCTATGCCTGTTTGAACAGGTGTTTTAACGGCTGTATTGTCTTTTAATACAAATACGTATTTTTCGCCGCCTTTTGTTATAACTGAATCTACAGGAAGAACAATGGTTTTGTCGCTTTCGTCTTTAACAAAGTTTACTTCACCGAACATACCGCTTTTAAGTTTACCGTCGGCATTGTCTATTTCTATTTCAATGTCGTATGTTCCGCCGGCATTAGCCGCAGGATTTATTGTTTTAACAGTGCCTACCTTAGCTACACTGGATACGGCAGGTATTGTAACTGAAACTGACTGGCCTTCTGTTATAGAGTTAATTATCTCTTCTGATACGCTTACATTCATTGTAACTTTTGATGTATCGGAGATTTTAAAAGGCTCGTTTGAAGCCAGAACTGTTCCTGCATCAACATTGCATGCTGTTACATAGCCGGAAATAGGGCTTTTTACAACTGCATCGGAAAGGGATTTGTTATACGAATTAATTTGTGCTACAACGCTTTCCTTTGAAGCCTTGGCTATATTAAGAGCATCTTCGGCTTTTCTGCGGTTTTCTTCCGGCATCTGCATAGTAAGGTTATAGGACTCTTTGGCTTGGTTATAAGCTATCTCTGCATTGGAATATGCATCTGATATATTATCCATTTCGGTTTTGCTTATAATGCCGTTTTCATAAAGCACTTTATTGTTATCATAGTTTGTTTTTGCTGTGTTATACGCTATTTCCGCCTGACTAAGAGCGTTTTTGGCGCTTTCTATCTGGCTTTGCATTGAAGCACCGTTTACAAGGTCAAGGCTTGTCTGGGCTGACTGTATATTGGCTTCAGCAGAAGCTAAAGATGCTTCAGCTACTTTTTTGGAGTTAAGTATATCTGATGTATCCATTGTATAGAGCACATCTCCGGCATTTACATAATCGCCTACTGCAAAATTTACAGAAGCGACTTTTCCCTGTATTGTGCCTGAAACCGTAAGCTCATTAACTGGTTTTATAGTGCCGCTGTAAAGATACTCGTTTTTAATTGAGTCTTCAGATGTATTAAGTACTTCAACGTATGTAACGGCTGTATTTTCTACTGAGGCTGATGCCTGTGCATCATCGCTTTTGCCGCAGGCTGTAAGCATTGTTGCGGCTACAAGAGCGGCTATTAAAGCTGATGGTATAACTTTTCTTTTCATTAATGGTATCCTCCTATTCAAATACTTTAACTAAACTATTTACTCCGATTTTTAAATTCTCTTTCTGCTTTTCATTTAATGTCTCATAAAAATCAGTGAAGGATTCGCAAATTATTTCATCGAACTTCTTTGTTATTTCCTCACCTTTTGATGTAATTTTTAAATGAACCATTCTTCTGTCTTTATCATCCGGAAGCTGTTCTTTAAGTATAAGGCCTGCTTTTTCCATTTTTGATATGGTTAATGAAAGGCTGCTTTTGCTGATGTTAAACAGCTGCTCTAAGCCTGAAATACTGTCTGTATTATCTAACCTTAAAGCTAACAGGATTTGGAACTGCCGCATTGATATTTCAAATTGCCCCTTACCGTTTACATTAAACTTGTTTCGCAGTATACAACCAAGACGCACATTAAATGTAAGTAAGTCATTGATTAATTTAGGTATGTTTTCGTTTGAGTTTTCCATATTTTTATCGTCTCCATAAACAATGATTTACAATAAAACTATATTACGGAAATTGATTTTACTATAAAACTATTTGTGTGTCAATACAAATATATGCTTTAAAGAACGTATTAAGGCAATAAAATAATTAAATATTTTTAATGAAATATTTTGCTGTAATTTATATTGACATAAAATATGGTTTTGTGATAAAACTAAAATTGCCGTTTTGAATTGTATTATGTAATTTTACTCTGTGGCATTTGCTTCAACGTCCCACTGGATAGGGTAGTAGCCGCAGTCATTGGCAGTTTGTATTACGGTATTGTTGTACTCACCAAAAGGCGGTCTGAAAAGATTCATGCTAACTCCCGTTAAGTCAAGGACTTTTTGATGAGTCTCTTCCAGCTCTGTCTTTATCTGCTCGCTTGAAAGTGAATTCATGTGTGGATGTGTTGCTGAATGGTTGCCTAAATCGTGCCCGGCTTCTGCTATTTTTTTAACTTCTTCCGGATACTTGTCAACCCAGTAGCCGCACATAAAAAATGTTGCCTTTACGTCATTATCAGCAAGTATCTGCAAAAGCTGGTCAGTATCATCAGCACCCCATGCGGCATCAAAGCTGACGGATATTTTCTTTTCAGGTGTATCAACACAGTAAATAGGCAGTTTTCTTTCTCCTTGGGAAAAAGAGCTGAAAACACTTATTGCCGCCGGCTGTGCAAAAGAAAGCAGACACAGGGCAAATATGCAGAAAAGAGAAACAATAAAAATACGCTTTTTAAACTTGGTTAATTTTTTCATATATTAACACCTCCGGTATAGTATATTAGGCAAAAAGGTTGTTCCTTTACTACTTTATTAATAAAGTGTTAATTTTTTTTTAACATGTGCTTTTGTAAATAATTTGTAATTGTAATTTGAACATTCAGGCTGTAAAATACCAATGTAAGGTATTATTTTTAATTATAAATTTGAGGAATGGAGGAATATTTTAATGAAAAATTTTAAGTCTGTGGCTATGGGTTTTGTTGCAGGTTCTTTATGCATGGTTACAGTTACAGCTATGGCGGCTTACAGCGACGTTACGGCTAAATTATGGAATGATGTTTCATTTAATATTAACGGAAGCAAAGTAGATGCAACAGACCAGCCTACGCTTAATTACAACGGTTATACATACGTGCCTTTGAGGTTTATTACTGAATCTCTTGGAGGAGAAGCTTCTTATGATACAGTATCAAAAACAGTTTCTGTTAACCTTCCTGAAAAGGTGGTTGAAAAAGAAGTTGAAGTTATTAAAGAAGTTCCGGTGTATGTTGACAAAGAAACATCAGAAGGAAAGGATGTAAATTATACATACAGCAGCCTTCCTCAAAAATCCAGCAAGGACAACTATACTGTAGAAGTTACCGGTGTTACAAGAAGCACTTACAACAATACAACAAAGATCCTTGTAAAAATTGAAAACTCAAAGAGCAGCTCTGTAAATCTTCAGCTCCAGCCTTCAAAATCTAAACTGACAGTTAACGGCAAAGAAATAGCTCTTACAAAAATTAGCTATGAACAGGATGATTCTTGGTATTTAGCAGACATTAAGCCGGACGAGGACAAAGAAGGCTATGTTACATTTGAGCTTACAGAAGACGGAAAGCTTGATTGTGACCTTGAGCTTGTTGTTAGAGACAATACTAATAATAAAGAAGACGTTCATGAGTTCCATTTTTCTTATGATGCCGGTACAGACGACGATGATTAATTTGGGAGTGTGACAGCTTAAATGAATTTAAAGAAATTAACAGCTATAGCTTTGGCATTTACAATGGTTATTTCAGCCAATGCTTTTGCTGCCGACAGTTCTTCTGATAAAGAAGAAACAAAAGTTGTAATTACTTATGATGAGGCCGTTGAGCGTGCCATTAAAAACACAACTTCAATAGCTTCCATTGATGATGCTGTTGATCTTATGGAAAAGAATAAAGAGGCTCTTTTTACAAACCTTGAAGGATATTATCCTTATGTAAGTAATGATATAACTGTAGATTCCAGTATTGGTTCTTTGCTCAGCAGCATTGGTACAATAGATACAAATACAAAGTCTTACAGGTACCAGAAACAGATGCTTGAAGAAACAGCCGAGCTTATGGTTAAAAACTATTTTAACACTATTGTTACTTCGGAAAATGCCCTTGAGCTTACAAAAGAAAGCCTTCAGCTTAAACAGGAAGAGTACTCTCAACTTGTTATGAAGCATAATCTTGGTATGTTAAGCGATAACGAGCTTGAAACGGCAAAAAACGAAATAACAAAAATGATGAGCAATGTAACAGCCGCTGAGCTTACTATTGACAGTGTGTATGAAAGTTTAGCAAGCTCAATTGGCCTTGCAAAGGGTACAGAGTTTGAAATTGATTATGATTTGGAATATACACCTTTTTCAATGACAACAGGCATTGAGGGTTATATCAATGTTAAAACCGAATCAGACCCAAGTGTTATGGTAGCTAAAGCTAAGTTGGAAGATGCTGAGTATCAGAAAAAAATATCTCTCTATGATACAGAGCCATACAGCTATTTATCAAAAGAAAACAATGTTAACTCAGCTGACAGAGAATTAGGCGATACTCAAAAGAACTTAAGAACAAGTATTATAAACGGCTATAACTCAATTACACAGCTTGAATCAAACAGGGAATCATTAGAGGCTGCTTTAACTGATGCTCAGACATCTTACGAAACTGCTAAGGTAAAATATGAACTTGGCAATATTACAGAGCTTGAACTTAAAGAGGCTGAGCTTGCTGTTGAGAGTGCCGAAAATGATATTCTCTCTAACACATCAAGCCATGACTTACTTGTTTTCCAGTTTGAGCATCCTTATATGCTTTCAAGCTCATCAAGCTCTTCTCAGTCATAATTAAATAATTTAAAAATCCAAAGGCAGATACTTTAAAAAGTGTCTGTCTTTTTTTATTTCCTTTAAATGTATAATATTCTTTTGCCTGTTGATAATAAATAACGGTGATGAGTATGGAGCTTTATAAAGAGCTGAATAAAAACAAAGAGTACATTAAAAACACACTTTACGGCTCTGATGATATAGTGTTTAAGGAGTTTGAAAATAACGGCACAAAATGCTTTCTTATTTATGCTGATAATATAGTAAGAGGAACAACTATTGAGGATGCTGTTCTTACCAATATTATGGTACGTGGAGAAAAAAACTTTGATGCCTTTCAAATGCAGAATAACTTAATAACAGTTGGTGAAACAAAACTGGTGCAAAGCTTTGAGGAAGTTTTTGATGCAGTGCTTTTAGGCGATACGGTACTGATTGTAGAAAACGACAGCCGTGCCGTTGTTATTTCAACTAAAGGCTGGCCTTCAAGAGGTATTCCGGAAGCTAAAACGGAAGTAGTAGTTCAAGGCCCTAAAGACGCTTTTACTGAGCTGGGCAGTATGAATACTGTTCTTATAAGACGAAGAATAAGGGATACAGCTTTAAAAGTACGTCGGTTTAAATGCGGCAGGCGAAGCAAAACCGATATTGCCGTTATGTATTTAAAAGATGTGGCTAAAGAGGAACTGGTGGAAAATATTATAAGCCAAATAAAGTCGCTGGATGTAGACTGCATACTGGATAGCGGTTATATGGAGCAGTTTTTGGAAAAGCGCTATTCATCGCCTTTTCCTCAGCTACAGCTTACCGAAAGACCGGATAAAGCAGCTTCTGCAATATACGAAGGCAGAGTGGCAGTAGTTGTGGATAATTCGCCCTTTGTTATACTTGTGCCTTCAACACTGAACATATTTTTCCAGTCTGCAGAAGATTATTATGACAGATGGGAAATAATGAGCTTTATGCGTGTTTTAAGATTCTTTGCGGCAATTTTATCTGTAACACTTCCGGGGCTTTATATAGCTCTTACGGTATACAGGCCGGATTTAATACCTACATCCCTTGCACTTAAAATAGCATCCGGCAGAGCCTACGTACCTTTTCCGGCCATAGCGGAGGTGCTAATAATGGAAACGGCTTTTGAGCTTTTAAGAGAAGCCGGTGTCAGACTGCCTTCGCCTGTCAGCTCAGCATTCGGCATAGTAGGCGGTATAGTTATTGGTTCTGCTGCTGTTGAAGCCGGTATTGTTGGGCCGGTTGTGGTTATAATAGCGGCTCTTTCGGGAATATGCTCCTTTGCCGTACCTAATCCGGCTTTTGTTTCGGCTTTAAGGCTTGTTAAGTATATTATTATTTTTATGTCGGCATTTTTCGGATTATTTGGCTTTTACACATCTGTATTTCTTGTGCTTGCTCACCTTGCTTCCCTTGAAAGCTACGGAGTGCCGTATTTATACCCGTTTTGCGGCGGAAGTGCAAACAACTATACGGACTTTAAAGACAGTATTTTAAGAGTGCCTTTAAGAAAAATGCGTAAAAGGCCGGTTTTTGCCAAAGCCGGTCAAAAAATACGTATGCTCTTTAAAAATAAGGAGGGCAGCAAATGAATTTTTCATGCAACAATAAAATATCAAATAACCAGCTTATGTCAGTAATAGTTGCTGCATTTTTAGGCTGCACAGCCGTATCGGCACCCCTTGGCATTATTAAAACTGCCGGCGGTGGGGCTTATATAAGTGTATTTTTAGGGGGCTTTGCCGCAGCCGTTCTTTTTTATATACTTGTAAGATTTACGGGGAAAAGCATAAATGACACTTATGAAAATGTAGTATATAACAGTTTGGGTAAATATTTAGGCTTTTTGGTTCTTTTGACTGTTTTTGTATATGTAACGGTATACGGCGGTTTTCAGCTGGCTACAACTGCCAGAATGGTGCATTTTACAATGGAAAAAAGCGTAAGCAGTCTTTTTGCAGCCCTTATTATAATTCTTGTGGCATTTTATACATCTTTAAGGGGCAGGGAATGTGTAGGCCGTATATCGGAGATAGCCGCTGTGCTTATGCTGGTATTTATTTTATTTATATTTTTAATTTCAGCGCCGTCTATGGACTTAATAACCCTTAAGCCTACACCTGATGAGTGGCAGGGTATCTTAAAGGGTGCATTTATGAGTTTTTGCTCTTTAAGTGTGGCCGGATATGTTTTTATAATGCTGCCTAACGGAGAGAACACAAAGAAAACGGCTTTTTCTGTTTTTTTGGCATTTTTAATTATAACTGTTGTTTTGTCTTTCGGCACGGCTCTTGCTGTAAGCTGTTTTGGTGTTGAGGAGTCCAAAAGAAAGCTTTGGCCTGTTATACAGATGATGAATTATACGGAATTTCCCGGCTCACTTGTTGAAAGACAGGAAGTTTTAATGAGCGGTTTTTATGTGTTTTCATCTTTTATACTTGCGTCTTTAAGTGTGCATATATCTTCTGTAATTATTCAGAAAGTATTTAAAAATATAAACAGAGTATTTTCTGTATTTGCATCATGTGCCTTTGTGGTCTTTTTCTGTTTGGTGGCATTAAGAAAAGGCGGCTTTGAAGCAGTGTATGGTATATATGGTTTTAGTTTGGCTATGTATGCTGTTATGCTTTTAGCCCCTATAGTATCTCTTTTAAGGAGGAAAAAATGAAAAGGCTTATTGGATTGGTTTTAATACTGCCTTTTTTTGTTACCGGCTGCGGCGGAAATGAAATTGAAGGCAGGAATTTTGTTTCCACAGTAGGGTATGACACCGAAACAAACAGCGGTTATAAAATCTCTTTATGCTTTATTGAGCCGGACGGAAAGGATATGTATTCAGCCGACAAAGCAGAAGTTGTATCCCCTACAGCTGCCGTAACTGATAAAGTTCTATCTTCCGGCAAAAGGCAGATGTATTTTGGACATTTAAAGGCAGTTGTTATAGGCAGCAGTGCTGCTGAAAATGGCAGTTTAAATGAAATTCTGCTTGATTTATCTTCAAACAATGATATTAGCATGGATACAGTTGTGCTGTGTTCTGCAAACAGTGCTTCGGGCATTATATCTACAGTAAGCAACTCCGGTGACGGGCTGTATATTTGGGATTTTTACAAAAATAACAAAGACAAGCTTTATTCAACACAAAAGATGACACTGGCTGAGGCCGTTAAAAAACTTGATACTCAAAACGGAATAGTAATTCCGGCAGTTGATGCTGATGATGAAAATTTATCAATAAGCGGTGGCGTTATATTTTCAGACAATATCAAAACAGGTGTATTTGACAACAACCAAATTCAGGGATTTATATATGTTTTAGGTGAAGGCAAAGGCCGGAACGAAACCATAAGCATTAATTCTGAGGAAGTGCCATTTAATATAGAAAAAAATACAAGCAGTGTTAAATTTTATGAACAAGACGGGGTTTTAAAAGCCGATTATGACATAAGTTTTAAAGTAAAACGCTTAGACGGTTTTAATTACCCCGAAGAAGCATCTGAAATATTAGCCCAGCAGATAAAAGAAAAATGTCTTTCGGCAGTTGAAAAGCTTCAGCACCTAAACAGCGATTCATTAGGCATTGCCCAAAGGCTGAAAAGGCAGGATAATGCTCTTTACAATAAGTTCTACAATGAAGAAATGTTTAAAAACATGGTTATTAATTTAGAAATTAATGTTTCTGAAAAATAAAAATGATTTTTGATTATATTTTAAATTAACTGTCAATATTGTCTGTGGTGATTAATATGACAGGATTAAAAATGTTTTTAAAAAAAGAAAAAAAGAATTTAATAATTGCGTTGGCCTCTGCCGTAATTGTTTCATTAGCTTTTACCGTAATTGTATCCCTTAAAACTTATGCCGATAATATTCAAAGCGGCATAGCAGAAAAAATAGTTCGGCTTCATATTGTGGCAAACAGCAACAGTGATTTTGACCAGGATTTGAAGCTTAAAGTTCGTGACGGTGTACTGGATTTTATGAGGGATAAAATGAAAGAGTGCAAAAGCCGTGAAGAGAGCATAAAAGTACTTCAAGAGAGCAAAGACCAAATTAAGGCAAAAGCCCAAAGCATACTTTTGGAAAACAACTGTAATTATCCGGTAAATATACGGTTTGAAAAAACGCTTTTTCCGGTTAAAAGCTATGACGGAATAACACTTCCTTCGGGTATGTATTATGCTGTAAGGCTTGACATAGGCAAGGCAGAAGGCAAAAACTGGTGGTGTGTTATGTACCCGTCACTTTGCATATACGGCTCTGAAAATGAAACCGACTCTACAGCCCAAGAAGAACTTAAGAATATTCTTTCAAATGAGGAATATAGTGTAATAGCGGACAGAGATGGCATTAATTTTAAATTTGCCGCAGTTGAAGCCGTAAAAAAGGTTGAAACAAGCCTTAACAGAGCAGATTAAAATACTTTTTGGGGTGGCGTATATGTTTAAGTGTCTGAATAAAGTAAAGTTATATATTGTGCTTTCGGTAGCGGCCGTTATTTTTTCGTCGTTGGTATTTGTTTTTACACCTTATGAAAAAAGCCAGATGACGGCTATATTTCAGTACGGTTCAGGCGGAGATGCCGTAAAGATAATACAGCAAAGGCTTCAGGATTTAGGGTATTATTCCGGCAATGTAGACGGTATATACGGCTATGGCACATATGAGGGTGTAAGGCTTTTTCAGCAGAATAACGGCCTTACACCAGACGGAATTGTAGGAGAAGGCACACTTAATGCATTAGGTATTTCAGACGAAGTAAATGCCCAGTATGATTTGGAAGTTTTATCAAGAGCTATTTATGCCGAAGGCCGGGGTGAGCCTTATGAGGGTCAGGTGGCTATAGGCGCTGTTATACTAAACCGTGTTGAAAGCCCTGATTTTCCAGACACAATACCCGGTGTTGTATACCAGACAGGAGCCTTTGATGCCGTTCGTGACGGACAGATTAATCTTACACCTAACGAAACGGCATACTCTGCCGCAAGAGATGCCCTTAACGGCTGGGACCCTACAGGCGGAGCGCTGTATTACTGGAACCCGGCTACGGCAACAAGCCGCTGGATTTGGTCTGTACCAATTACATACTCAATAGGAAATCATGTGTTCGGCACAAAATAAGAAAAATTATAAAAATTTTAATTTTTTATAACAAATTAAGCTTTATAACTTGCAAGAAACACGGATATATGATAATATATGCCCCGTCTGAAAGTTTAATTTTTAACAGAATGTTATTTGAAAAAAAGACAATTTAATTAGCCTTATTATTTTGACTATACGGCAAAGGAATTGTCTTTTTTGCTGTATCACTAATTTATTGCGTTTGAAAGGACGGTAAGAATGATAAACAGAAAAATTTGGATAGCCGGTTCTTCGGGCAACATAGGTAGAATACTTGAGAAAACTTTAAGCAACAAAAGCGACAAGATTTTTTCTACCGACTTGGAGCTGGATGTTACAAATACCGAGGAAGTAACCCGTTTTGCCGTAATAAACAGGCCCGATGTAATTATAAACTGTGCCTGCATAAGCGACATTGAGGAATGTGAAAGAGACAGGGTTAAAGCTTATAAGGTTAATTCCCTTGGTGCCAGAAATTTAAGCTCGGCTTCAAGGCAGACAGGTGCTACAATGGTTCAGCTTTCAACTGATGATGTTTTTGCCGGTAATGAAAAAGGCGCTCTTAATGAATTTGATAAAACAGAGCCTATTTCTGTTTACGGCAAATCAAAATTAGCCGGAGAAGTTTTTGCCAAAGAGCTTACTCCAAAGCATATTATAATAAGAAGTTCTTGGATTTACGGCTACGGGGAAGGCGACTTTGTATCGCAGGTGGTAAATGCGGCAAAAGAGGGCAGGCCTTTTGAAGCGGCTGTTAACCAGATGAGTTCACCTACAAGTGTATTTGCTTTAGCCGAATTTATAAACAAAGTTATAAGAAGTGATGAATACGGTGTATTCCATGCTTCTTGTACAGGCTTATGCAGCAGATTTGATTATGCTAAAAGGATACTTGAACTTTCCGGTTTATCAACAGATATTTTAAAACCGGTGCTTTACAGTGACGAAAGCGAAAATACAGACAGTATGCGTCCAAGATATACTGACCTTGAAAATCTTATGATGGAAATGACCGGTATTTACGAGATGCCTGACTGGGAAACTGCCCTTGAGAGGCATATACTTGAAAGGAGCGGTTTAATTGGAAAATAAGCGTAAAAAAATGGGCCTTACAACAAAAATATTTATTTCTTTAATTTTAGGCGCTATTACCGGTACATTGCTTCACTACTTTGTGCCGGCAGGCTATTTTAAAGATACAGTGCTTATTGGCGGTGTGTTTTACGTATGTGGAAACGGCTTTTTAAGACTTATGCAGATGCTTGTTGTGCCGCTTGTTTTCTGCTCCCTTGTTTGCGGAAGTGCCGCTGTGGGGGATACTGCCACACTGGGAAAAGTTGGTGTTAAAACACTTCTTTTCTATCTTGTAACAACGGCTGTTGCCATTACTGTTGCTCTTACAGTAGGAAACATTATAGACCCTGGTGTTGGGCTTGATACATCAAGTATTCAAACATCGGAAGTTACTATTGCAGAAAGTACAAGCCTTGCTGATACTCTTTTAAATATTATACCTAAAAACCCTATAGGTGCTTTGGCAAACGGCGATATGCTGCCTATTATCTTATTTGCACTTATTGTAGGTATTATACTTGCTAAAATGGGCAGCAAAACCGAAACTGTGGCTAACTTTTTCGGTCAGTTTAATGACATTATGATGGAAATGACAAGCATGGTTATGCATGTGGCTCCAATAGGTGTATTTTGCCTTATAGCAAATACATTTGCCGGAATAGGATTTATGGCTTTTGTTCCGCTTTTGAAATATATGATAGGTGTTTTGGCGGCACTTTTTATACACTGTTTTGTTGTATATACCGGCCTTTTAAAAGTGCTTACGGGACTTAACCCTATTATGTTTATTAAAAAGTTTTTCCCTGTTATGAGCTTTGCCTTTTCAACAGCTACTTCAAATGCCACAATACCGCTTTCAATAGATACACTTGATAATAAAATAGGTGTATCAAGAAAGATTTCGTCTTTCACAATTCCTTTAGGTGCTACTATTAACATGGACGGAACAGCTATAATGCAGGGTGTAGCAGTAGTGTTTGCTGCTCAGGCTTACGGTATAGACCTTGGGATGAGTGACTATATTACAGTTATAGCAACTGCTACTTTGGCATCTATAGGTACAGCCGGTGTACCGGGAGTTGGACTTATAACTCTTTCAATGGTATTTGCTTCTGTTGGTCTTCCTGTAGAGGCTATAGCCCTTATTATGGGTATCGACCGTATACTGGATATGACAAGAACAGCCGTTAATATTACAGGCGATGCTATATGCACAACTATAGTTGCTTATCAGAACAAAGAGTTTAACAAAGAAATATTCAATAATCCTTTAGCAGGAAGAAAAGAATAATAAATTAAAAAGCTTTAGAGCAGAGTAAAATCTGTCCTAAAGCTTTTTTCATGTAAGCATTGATTTGTTTTTGTGGTAAATTTATTGAACTTGTGTATTGCTGACATTATTATGCTCGTCAGAAGTGTTTTCTTTGTTATCATCATTGTTTTCAGATGTTTCATGGGTTTTTTCATTTTCTGAATTCTGTATAATAACATTTTCATCTTTTTGTGTTACAGAATCATTTATATCGGATAATTCCTTACCTGTCTGGTTCATTATAGATGATGTTTTTGCGTCAATTTCAGCAATTCTTTTAAATTTACTTTCAGAAGCATTTCCTCCGTCTGCTTTTATTTCGGCTTCAAGTACATTTTTTTCGCCTTCCATTTTGGCTTTAGCAGATAATGCAATTTCGGTATTTTTTAAACTGCCGGATATACTTGATATGTCATTTAACTTTTGCTGTCTGTATTCTTCTTCTGTCATCGGTTTATTTTTATTTGTACTTTTATCCTCTGTGTTATGCTGAGATTCATCGGAATATGCTTTTGCTATCTGCTCATTAAGAGCTTTTAACTGCTCATCAAAATCATCAAGTTTTTCTTGGTCTATGTATCCGTCTTCTATGCCTTTTTTTAATAAAGCCTCTTTATTTTCCTGAATAAGCTTTTTTTGGTTTAAAAGCTGCTGAACAAGGCTTTCTTTTTTGCCTTGCTTTGAGATTGTAAGTACATCTCTGTTTTTAAAGGCTGAACTTACAGTATGCATATTTTGATTTACTGAATTTTGATTAGCAAAGTATGTGCTGACTATTTGATTATGCCCTAACGAATTAATATGCATTGTTATATACCTCCACACAAAAAGAATTTAAAAACTGTTATTTTATATTTCGTCATATATGAAATTTTGTTAAGCCAGACAAAAATAAAACAGTTTTTATTTCTTAACAAAAAATATCCGGATTATTAAAACCGGATATTTTTTGCAGGTAAAAGGATTGTAGGAAGAGTTTTTTGTTTTCTTAGGTTATTTTTTAAGCTGTTTTTTCAAGCTTGATTTTATTAACAAAGTCTTTTATTCTAACTATTGCTTCCTGAAGGTTCTCGAAAGATGTAGCAGCTGAAAGACGGAGATGACCGGCACCGTATTTACCGAAGCTGCTGCCGGCAAGACAAGCAACACCGGCTTCTTTTAAAAGCCTGTCGGCAAATTCTCTGTCAGAAAGGCCTGTGCCTTTAATGCTTGGGAAAAGATAGAAAGAACCTTTTGGCATAAGGCACTCAATGCCGTCTATTTTGTTAAGCTCGTTTACAAAGTATTCAAGTCTGTATTTATAAGCCTCGGCCATTTCGCTTACACAGTCCTGCGGGCCTTCAAGGGCAGCCTTTGCAGCTTCCTGTGTAAAGCCGGCAACACATGAGCTGGAGTTAACCATAAGAAGTGTCATTACTTTGGCAAGGTCTTTATTCATAATACCATAGCCTATTCTCCAGCCTGTCATGGCATAAGGTTTTGAAAAACCGTTAAGTACTATTGTACGGTCTTTCATTTCAGGTATTGAAGCTATTGAAAAATGCTTTGTGCCGTTATATATAAGTCGGCTGTATATTTCATCGCTCATAACAAAAATGTTTGTATCCTTTAAAACATTGGCAATAGCTCTAATGTCTTTTTCTTCCATAACACCGCCTGTTGGGTTGCCAGGAGAGTTAATAATAACAAGCTTTGTTTTATCTGTAATAAGTGATTTAAGCACTTTAGCGTCGATTTTAAAGTCGTTTTCCATAATTACAGGCACCGGAACAGGTACACCGCCTGCAAAACGAATGCATGACTCATAAATAGGAAAACCAGGGTTAGGATATATTACTTCATCACCAGGATTAATAAGTGCAAGCATTGTAAAGAACATAATTGGCTTTCCACCCGGAACTATAACTATTTCGTCTGCATTTGTGTTTATGTTTCCCTGTTCTCTTGCTCTTTTAGCTATTGCTTCTCTTAAATAAAGCTCACCCTGTGAAGCTGTATAGCCTGTTTCTCCGTCACGAATTGACTCACATGCAACTTTTGCCACATGCTCAGGTGTGGAGAAGTTAGGCTGACCGATTTCAAGATGAATAATATCTTTGCCCTGTGCCTCAAGAGCCTTTGCTTTGCTTAAAACCTCAAATGCTGATTCTGTTCCCAAACGTCCAATTCTTTCTGCTATATAATCTGGATTCATGTTATCTGCCTCCCTGTTATCTTTGTTTTCTCTTTGCTTTTTTTATTTACGAATTATTTTATCTTTGTACCGTCTATGGTGAACAAATATCTTTCTGTGAAAAACTAAGCGTATTATAGCATATCAATTTGACGAAAAAAAGCCCTCTTTTCAAAAAAATTCATTTTTATGAATTTCCTACAAAAAGACAAATGTTTTTGGTAGAAAAACTAAGCGCTTTTTTATACAAAAAACTGTAGTGGGAATAGAGTTTTTATATTGCATTTTATTGAATTTAGCATGCTAAGTTTTAACTGAAAATTGCACATTAATACTGTTTCGTGTCAAAGTTAACGCTATAATTAAGCTTTAAAACAAGGAAGTTAATTCATTGTAGCCTTTTTCTTTAAGTTTATCCAAAGGTATAAACTGTATAGCCGCTGAATTGATGCAGTATCTTTCGGTATGGCCGTTTTCGTTTATGTCGTTAAAAACATGGCCCAAATGAGCTTTGGAAGAACGGCACAAAACCTCAGTACGTACCATGCCGAAAGATGTATCTTCTTTATATATAAGACATCTTCTGTCTATAGGCTTATAAAAGCTCGGCCAGCCGCAGGAGCAGGAAAATTTGTCTTTTGAAGAAAAAAGCGGTTCCCCTGTAATAACATCAACATATATTCCTTCTTCAAAAAAGTCGTTGTATTGGTTATTAAAAGGCGGCTCTGTTGCGGCATTTTGTGTCACTTCGTATGAAAGAGGTGAGAGAGTGTTTTTTATTTTCTCGTCATCAGGCCTTTCAAGGTACATGGCAAAATCAAGGACAGGGTATGTGTGGAAAGCCTTTTTAATATCTCCCCATGGAATATGGCAGTATCCACCCGGATTTTTGTCTAAATAATTCTGGTGATACTCCTCAGCCGGGTAAAAATTGCTGAGAGGCAGACACTCAACAACTATTAAATCCCGTGGATAGTCTTTTTTAAGCTCAGCAAGGCATGCCCTTATAATTTCTTCATCTGAAGGGTCTGTGTAATATATGCCTGTTCTGTACTGAGGGCCTATATCCGGGCCCTGCTGGTCAACAAGTGTAGGGTCTATTATTGAAAAGTACATTTTAAGTATAAATTTTAAATCGGCTTTTTCAGTGTCGTAAACAACCTTTACTGTTTCGGCATGGTTTGTGCCAAAATAGCATACCTGTTCATAAGTCGGGTTTTCTGTATTTCCGTTGGCATAGCCGCATTGGGTGGAAACAACTGAGTATACGTTTTTCATAAAACGCTCAACACCCCAGAAACATCCTCCGGCTAAGTATATTTCTTTTAAAGATGTATTTTTATCTGTCATAATATCCTCCTTTGGGAAATTTTGTTACTGTTTAAAATAATTAAACAGTTATAAAAATGTGGAATTAACTATAATACTGTGGTATTATTTCTAAGAATCAGAATTTATCAATAAGCCCTAATTTTGTAAGGGCGTCATATATGCCGTTTTTGGAAGCTTCGCCTGTAACCATACTGCATACATCATCAAGACATGGATGGTGTTTTTCCATGGCAATTCCAAAGCCTGCACTTTGAAGCATTGTTTTGTCATTTTCACCATCGCCAAAGGCATAAGTATTTTTAATATCTATATTAAAATACCGGCAGACATCTTCTACACCATTGGCCTTTGATACTCCCTTTGGGTTAATATCGCAGGATGTAATGCCGTCATTTGGTACAGTTATGTCGGCAATATCAGAAAAACCGTTTTTTAACGGTATTATATCGCCTGTATTTCTGTATATAAGCAGTATTTTGTGGATATTTTCGTTTTTATACTGCTCTAAAGGTGTAAAAACAGTTGGCTTAACATTAAACATTGAAATCATTTTATTGAATAATGTGTCATTGGGTAAATTTACATAACATTTCGCATAATTTTCAAGTACAAATATCATGTTTTTTTCTGTAAAATAATCCGTAAGGGATTTAATTGTTTCAGATGAAAAAGGCTTTTCGCCAACTACCTTATTTTGATATACTGTACAGCCGCCGTTTGCAGTAATTATAACATCAAAATCTATGTCGAATTTTGGTACATATTTAAGGCTTCTGCCTGTTGCAAGGCATGCGGCATAACCGTTTTTTTGCAGGCATTTTATGGCCTCAACGGTTTTTTGTGATGGAACAAAAAGTCCGGCGTCTTTATCTGTAAGTGTTCCGTCGTAGTCGAAAAATACGGCGCCTTTAAATTGTTTTTCCATTTTAAAGCTCCTTTATATTAGAAAACAGTTTTAGTTATTATATCAGATGACTTTTAAAATGTGTATATAAATATTAATAGCGGAGGATTTTAATGAGTACATTTGGTAATTTTGAATATTCGGTCAATAACGGAAGTATTGTTATTGAAAAATATACAGGCACTGAAAGCTTTGTTGTTATACCTGACAGTATAGAAGGTATTCCGGTTACACAAATAGGTGATGAAGCTTTCAGAAATCATGGCGAAATAAAAGAAGTGATTTTTCCTAAAAGCATTGTTTATGCCGGAAACTATGCTTTTTGTGAGTGCCGTGCATTAAAGGAAGCTGATTTTTCAGACAATCTTAATTTTGCCGGAGCACACTTGTTTTATAACTGCCGTGCTCTTGAAAAAATAAGGATACCTTCTAAAATTGAGTACATAGGCGACGGTTTTGCCAAAAACTGCGAAAGCTTAAATGAAATAACTATTACAGATGATAAAATATCGTCTTCTGTTTCGGGCTTTTTAAGTGAGTTAAGCGGAGAAATTGTGCTTAATATAGAAAATAATAATTGCAGTCTTATATTTCCCGGCTATGGCTATGAATATATAGACAAATGCTATTCCAAAACATTTGTAACTGTAACCCATGGCGCCGGTGTTATGTACAGAAAGGCCATAGACAAAAACAAGCTTAATTATGCTGTATATGATTCTGCTTTTAAGTATGCATCTAATGAGGAATTTCCTCAGACACTGTGCTTAATAGCCATAAACAGGCTGGAAAAGCCTTATGGACTTACAGAAGAAGCAAAAGAGGAATATATAAAGTATTTGTCGGAAAATATTTCGGAAACAATAGATGTAATTTCTCAAAGTGAAAATATAGAGTTTCTGGAAAAAATGGAAAGTCTTGATATTTTAAATGCAGATAACATAAAAGACGCCATTGACGAAACAGTTAAAAATGACAGGGCAGACTTTACGGCAGAGTTAATGGATATTAAAATGAGAAAATTCGGAAGAAAAAAGAAAACATTTGATTTATAAAACTTTATAAAACTGAAAGGTCAAACTTAAATGGGACAGTATGAAATAATTAAAAAACTTGAGAGAGTAGGTCAAAACATACTCGAAACATCAAGAAGCGAACTTTATATGTATATGCGTTTTTTGGCAATGGCTTTCGGTGGTTTCAGATATGCTCCCAGCGACAAAACAGGGGGAGTAGGTACAGACGGGTATTATATTTACTATTCTCCTATGTTTCTTATTGAAAAATACCGTACAGATATGAAATGGGTAAACAGGGCATATCTGCACATGATATTCCACTGCATGTTCCGCCACCCCTCATCACGGGAAGGCAGAGTAAAAGAAATTTGGGACATTGCCTGTGACATAGCTTCTGAACATTTAATTGATTCGCTTAAATACGGCGGTATACGGCGGGATATGACAGCTGAAAAAAGGCGTGTTTATTCACTTGTTGATGAAAATATAAAAACAGTTTCGGCTCAGGCTGTTTACAGACTTCTTGAAAGTATGAATCTTAATGATGATGAGCTTAAAAACATAGCATGGGAGTTTTTTGTAGACGACCATGAGTTTTGGACAATATACGACAATACAGAACAAACACTTCAAATGCCGGACAATTCCCAAAATGAAAACAGCCAGAACAACAGTGACGGCGAAGGTGAGGACGACGACTCAAGCGGTCCTATAAATCCGGGAGATTACGACAAAAAAGGCAAAGAAAACAAAAACAAGGGAACACCTAACAAAAAGGATTTTGACGACAAATGGAAGGACATAAGCTCCAAAACACAAACCGACATGGACACTTTTTCACGACAGAAAGCCGACGAAGCCGGGGAGCTTTTAAAATATATTAAAATAGAAAACCGTGAAAGATATAATTACAGGGATTTTCTGCGAAAGTTCTTTACTCGAAAAGAAGTAATGAAACTGGATTTGGACAGTTTTGATTACATTTATTATACTTACGGCTTAAAGGTTTACAACAACATGCCACTTATAGAGCCTTTAGAGTACAAAGACGATAAAAAAATAGACGAGTTTGCCATTGTGCTGGACACATCGGCATCATGCTCGGGAGAGCTTATAAAAGGCTTTTTAAATGAAACATATTCTGTTTTAAGGGATAACGAAAGCTTTTTCAGGAAAATAAATGTGCATATAATTCAATGTGACAGCAAAGTACAGTCGGATATTGTTATTACATGCCGTGAGGACTTTGAAAAATATGTAAATTCATTTGAGGCTCGAGGCTTTGGCGGAACTGATTTCAGACCGGCTTTTGAGTATTTAAACAGTCTAATAGAAGAAGGCAAAGCGGAAAATTTAAAAGGCATGATATATTTTACAGACGGTTTTGGAACATATCCTGAAAAAATGCCGCCTTATGAAACAGCTTTTGTATTTTTAAGCGAAAGCTATGATGATTCGGGTGTTCCGCCATGGGCGGCAGAAATTATAGTTGAGCAAGAGGAACTTTTGAAAAACGGAGGAATATAAATTGAATATAAAAAAGGCAAAAGACGAAATTAAGGACTCCATAGAGGCATATCTTGTTAAGGACGAGTACGGCGACTATGTTATTCCGGTAGAAAGCCAAAGACCGCTTTTATTAATTGGCCCGCCGGGTATAGGAAAAACAGCTATTATGCGACAGATTGCACAGGAATGCAAAATAGGTCTTGTGGCATATACTATAACACACCATACAAGGCAAAGCGCCATAGGCTTGCCGTATATAGAGGAAAAAGAATTCGGCGGTGTTAAATATTCCGTTACTGAATATACAATGAGCGAGATTATTGCTTCTGTTTATAAGCAGATAGAAGAAACAGGTCTTAAAGAGGGTATTTTATTTATAGACGAGATAAACTGTGCTTCCGAAACACTTGCTCCGGCTATGCTTCAGTTTTTGCAGTACAAAACATTCGGAAGCCACAAAGTCCCTGACGGCTGGATAATAGTTGCCGCCGGTAATCCGCCGGAATACAATAAATCCGTAAGGGAATTTGACATTGTAACTCTTGACAGGGTTAAAAAAATAGAGGTAGAAGAAGACTACGGCATTTGGAAGGATTATGCTGTTAAAAACGGTGTTCACGATGCCATTATATCTTATCTTGATATTAAAAAGGAAAACTTCTATTGTGTAAGAAACACAGCCGAGGGTAAAATTTTTGCAACAGCCAGAGGCTGGGAGGACCTTTCAAACATAATGTATGTTTATGAAAGCCTTGGAAAAACAATTGATTTTGATGTTGTTTACCAATACATACAAAACAAAAAGACTGCCCGTGATTTTTCGTCTTATTTGGAGCTTTACAAAAAATACAAAAAAGACTATTCAATACAGGAAATCCTTGAAGGCGGCATAAGAAACACTTATGTGGACAGGCTCCGTCTTGCTGCATTTGACGAAAGGGTAAGTGTTGTAAACCTTATACTTTCAAGCCTTAATGATTACTTTAAAAAGGCAGACAGAGCAGACGTATTTGTTACACTGCTTCAAAACGAGCTTAAAGAACTTAAAGACCAGCTTTTAAGCCAGTATGCAAAAGACAAGAGGCCGGAGGATATTATAAAGCCGGCTGTTGAAATAAAGCGCTCAAATACAGCCAAATTAAAGAAAAATGCCCTTATTAAAAAGAGTGACGAAAAATTGCAGTTAGATGTATGGGACAAGCTGGACGAGTTTGTTTTTGAGATTGTTAAAAAAGGTATAAGCTCATGTGAGGAAGCCTTTGAGTTTATTAAAGAGCTTTTTGCTGCTGAAGTGGAAAAAAGACAGGCCGTTATGGACAAAACTTCCGAATACCTTGACAATGCCTTTGAGTTTATGGAGTATGTTTTTGGCCCAAGCCAGGAAATGATTATATTTGTTACAGAGCTTAATTCCGGTTACTACAGCATTAAGTTTATAGACGAAAACGGCTGTGTTAAATTCTACCAGTACAATAAAGAGCTGCTTTACAAGCAAAGACAGAAGAACATACTTAATGATATTGA
>CALWSS010000059.1 GCA_944384255.1 uncultured Clostridia bacterium | reverse complement strand
AAATAATTATCTGTTCTGTGAGCGGATAAGCCTGCATTTTTAAACATGCGGGCTTTTAGTTTTTTAAATGGAGAATGTTTATGGACGCTAAAAATTATATGGGACAGGCTATTCAGTGGTATCCGGGACACATGACAAAAACAAAAAGAATGATGGTTGAAAATCTTTCTTTGGTTGATGTGGTTATTGAATTGTTGGATGCAAGAATACCATACAGCAGTAAAAACCCGGATATTGACGAGCTGGCTAAAAATAAATTCAGAATAGTAGTGCTTAATAAATCCGACTTGGCCGATGAAAAGTCTACCGAAAAGTGGAAGAAATATTACGAAGAAAAAGGCTTTAAGGTAATTACAACTAATTCAATTAACGGAAGCGGCATAAGTGCCGTTACAGCGGCGGCTAAAGAGCTTATGGCTGATAAAATTCAAAAGCAGAAGGAAAGAGGCCGTCTTTTTGTTCCTATCCGTGCCATGATAGCCGGAATACCTAATGTTGGAAAATCAACTTTTATAAACAAATATGTTGGCAAAACAACAGCCAAAACAGGTGATAAGCCCGGTGTAACAAGAGGCAAACAGTGGATAAGGATTAAAAAAGATATGGAGCTTTTGGATACACCCGGCATTTTATGGCCAAAATTTGAGGATAGAGAAGTAGGCCTTAAACTGGCTTTTATAGGCTCTATAAATGATGATATTATTGATTTGGAGTCATTGGCGGCAGGGCTTATTGATTTGTTAAGCGAAAAAGCGCCTTCCGTTGTGCCTAAAAGATACGGAGTTGTTATTGAAGATATTGACACACCACACACAATACTGGGCAAAATAGGTGTTGCAAGAGGCTTTGTATTAAAAGGCGGTGCTACGGATTACGGCAGAACTGCAAAAATTATACTTGATGAGTTCAGAGGCGGAAAACTGGGGAAAATAACTCTTGAACTGCCGGAAGATATTGAACGAATGATTGAGCAGGCTAAAAAAGAGGCTCAGGAGAAAAAAGCATCTGATGCTGAAAGAAAAAAGAAGTTTAAAAACAACTGATGCTTTATACAGTAAAGTGTTATATTAAATTAAATACAGAGAGCGGAAAATTGAGTTAATATAATTTTCTGCTCTTTTTGTGTGTTAAACAGGATTTTTAGCTAAAAATGTTCTTATTTTTGATTTATTATATTTTTTAAGTAAAACTTTGCATTGTACTTTAGTATATGGTATGATTTAATTAGGTTATTTAAGTTGAGATTAGAATTTAAAGGAGTGCTTTTAATGGAATATAACTGTCTTATTGCTCAGTCCGGTGGACCTACATCTGCTATAAACGCTACATTAGCCGGCATTTACAGCGCAGCGGATAAAAACAGTGCAGTTAATAAAATTTATGGCGGTTTAAACGGTATAGAAGGCATAATTAAAGGAAAGCTTGTAGACCTTAAACCTATTTTAGGCGAGTATGGAAATTTAGGTCTGCTTAAAACAACGCCTTCATCTTTTTTGGGCTCTTGCAGGTATAAACTTAAAAGCCATACCGAAAATATTGAGGATTACAAAAAAATATTTGATGTGTTTAAAAAGAATAATATTAAGTATTTCTTTTATATAGGCGGCAATGACTCCATGGATACAATACTTAAACTTAGGGAGTATCAGGACGAACATCCGCAGGGTGTAAACCTTATTGGTGTGCCTAAAACAATAGATAACGACCTTATGTGTGTAGACCATACACCGGGCTTTGCCAGTGCAGCAAAATATATTGCTACCACAATTAAAGAAATAGCATTTGATACTGCTGTTTACGATATGGACAGTATTGTAGTTGCTGAAATCATGGGTAGAAATGCCGGTTGGCTTACTCTTTCGGCAGGCCTTGCAGAGGACTGTGCAGGAAACAAACTGGCAGACCTTATATACATACCTGAAATTCCTTTTGATGTTGAAAAACTTATTGAAGACATTAAAAAAGTACAGGAAACAAAAAGACAGATAGTTATTGCTGTTTCGGAAGGCATACGTTTTGCCGACGGAAAACTTGTTTCCGAGTCTGATAAAAAAGATGTATTCGGCCATGGCCAGTTAGGCGGGGCTGCAAGCTGTGTAGCTGAGTATATTAAAAATGTTTTAGGCGTTAAGGTAAGAGCAGTTGAAATTAATGTGCTTCAAAGATGTGCTGCACATTGCCTTTCACTTACTGATATTAACGAAAGCTTTGCTATTGGTGAAAAAGCACTTCAAACAGCTGTTGACGGTTTAAGCGGTGTTATGATAACAAGCCAGAGAAAAACAGGGGACATGTACTCTATAGAGCTTTCTGCAACAGACATAAGTTTAATAGCAAATAAAGAAAAAACAGTGCCTGAAGAATATATGAACGAGAGCAAAAACAATATATCAGAAGAAGGCCTCAAATATTTAAGACCCCTTATATTGGGAGAAGTTAATATTCCGCATAAAAACGGTCTGCCTGTTTATTTGAATATAAAGAACTTTCTGTAATGTTTAAAAAAGTCATAAAAAAGTTATAAAAAGTTAGAAAAGTAAAATGAAGTCCTAAACACTTTTAAACAGTTAGTATAGTTAGAAAAAGTTGTAAAAAGTTATAAGAAAGTTAGAAAAAAGTTAGAAAAAAGCGTTTTCCAAAAAGGAAAGCGCTTTTTAAGTTTAAAACTTGTTTAAGTTGTATTCAAAATGTTTTAAATCTTCTTCAAGTATCAAATGTTTTTTGCTGTCTTTTTCAGTAATAGGACGTATAGGCCGGCATGGATTGCCGTAGGCTATGTAGTTATCCGGTATGTCCTTTGTAACTACGCTTCCGGCACCGATTACAACATTGTTGCCTATATGAACTCCGCCTGTAACTACAACATTGCATGCCAGCCAAACGTTATCACCTATATGTATTTCGTCGGCATACTCTGCCATAGTTGTTTTGCCGTTTTCATCAAGGCCCATTCTTTCCTGAGCTATTAATGGGTGAGAGGTGGCCATAAGTGACACATTTGGACCGAAACATACGTTGTTACCAATGTAAATACGTGCATCGTCCATTACCGTTAAATTAAAATTGGCAAAAAAGTTTTCACCTATAAAAGTATGGCTTCCGTAGTTAAACTGTATTGGCCCCTGAAAATAATAGACTTTTCCTATAGAGCCTATAAACTCTTTAATTATAGGCAGCCTGTTTGGGTCGTATTCGTCTAAAGAATTGTACCTAAGGCAGGCATTATGTGCTTTATGCTTTATGTCTTTAAGCTCCTGCTTACGTGGGTCGAACATTTTGCCGGCAAATATTTTTTCTTCTTCTGTCATTAATTCCACCTCCGAAAATTAGTTTTGCTAATAAAATTTTAGCACAGAGGTTTGCGTTTTACAACAAAGTGAAAATATTTCAGTTTTCTTCTTTTTTGGAAATAGCAATAATTTCCAACTGAGTTTGAATTAATTTATCTATTATATCAATATATTTTTCATCAACATGTTCCAAACGTTTTGAAATAGAAGAAATATCTGCTTTTTTATTACTCCAAAGAAGGCTGTCGGAAGAAATGCCTAATACATCGCATATTTTTTTGAGTGTGGAAAGTGAAACACCAACAAAACCTAATTCTACATCAGATAAAAATCTTGGTGTCACGTCTATCAGTTCAGAAAGTTTTTCCCTGCTGTAACCAAATTTCTCTCTGTAAAACCTTATGTTTTCTCCTACAGTTACGTTTAGTTCTTTTTTCTCTTTTGGTCTCAAAATATCACCTCAAATATTTTACGTTTATTACACGTATTTTAATTGTAGGTAATAGTAGACAACATGAATTTTTAAAAGTATAATTTAAGTGGTTATTAAAAGTATTATACTCAATATAGAGGTGTTTATAATGATTTGCAGAGAAAAAACAGCTTGCTTTACAGGGCACAGAGAAATAAAAGAAAACTATAACGTTTTGTTTTTAAAAGTTTATTCTATTGTTGAAAATCTTATAAAAAAGGGTTATTTATATTTTGGCTCAGGTGGTGCAAGGGGATTTGATATTCTTGCCTCAGAAGTGGTTTTAAAGCTTAAAAAGAAGTATCCAAATATTCATTTAATACTTGTTTTGCCTTTTTTTAATCAGTACGAAAAAGAAAAAGGGTGGAGCAGAGAAGAAATATATAAATATAAAAATATTAAAGAAAAGGCTTCTAAAATAGTATATACACAAAAAACTTACAGTTCAGGCTGTTATTTTAAAAGAAACAGACATCTTGTTGATTTTTCTTCTGTTTGTATTTGTTATATGCATAAAATGTCTGGCGGAACGGCCTATACTGTATGGTATGCTATAAGTAAAGGACTTATAATTATTAACTGTTTAAATTCTGAATACAAAAGATTTATTTTAAATGCATAAATTTAATTGATTATAATAATAAAAAGTCTGCATTTATGTTTCAAAAAGCAGACTTTAATAAATTTAAAGCTATGTAATTATATTGTTTAATAATTTATAATTCAGTTATTTGTTTTTCTTACACGTCTGTCTGATTTTGAGTAAAAAGCTTGCTTGTCACGATACATTGCCGCTTCGGCATTGACAATAGTCTGTTCAATACTTTCTTTAAAATCAGAACGGTAAGCTGTTCCGACAGATATATGATAGTTCTTGGCTTCAATCATATTTTTCAACTGTTCCAGTTTTTTATTTAAAATATCCGGTTTTTCATATTTAGAAAATATAACAAACTCATCTCCGCCTATTCTGTACGAATCTTCAATGTTAAACACTAAATGTATACATTCAGCTACAAAACACAGCATATTATCGCCGGCTTTATGTCCAAACTGATTGTTTAATTCATGAAGTCCGTTTACATCAATATATGTGCAGCTTAAATATGGGCTTTGTATATTAGCATATTCTAAAAGAGCTGCTTCATAACTATTGCGGTTTTTCATACCAGTTAAAATATCTGTTGTGCCCATGTCGTGTATAATTTGATATGACTCTATATTATTTATAGCCATCATAAAACTGTGAGATACACATTCTAAATAACTACAGTTGTTCCACTTTTTATTTAAATTAACACTGCAAAGTATACCTTGAAGTGTATTTTCTGCATCAAGTACAGGAGTAAGCATAATACTTTGTATATTGCGTGATTCCAAAATTTCAAGTTCTTTATGAGAAATTTCATTTGTTTCTTGGCCTTTATAGTATAAAATACTCTTACTTTGAAGAAGGGTATTATATATTACAGGAAAATCTTCAACAATGCTTTTGCCGTTTACTACATTTTTAAATGAAGAATTTTCACTACGCCATATAGATACGTTATGAACTTTAGTGTCATTTAGTGCAATAAACAAAGCTCCTTCAGCTTCTAATGTTTTGGCAACTATTTTTAAAGCATTTGTCATAAGCTCTGGATTTTTATGTGAGTCAAAAAGCGTTTGCTGTACTTCAAACATAAATGTAGTCATATGTATTTGTTCCTGTTTTTGCTTAAGTCTTCGTCTGTGCTGGCAGAAAGCAGTAAAAATATAAATTGCAGTAATAGCTGTTACAAAACATCCGAGTATTATAATTATGCAATTCATTTCTTTGGCACTTTCAAAGGCCACACTTTCAAGAACAGTTAGCTGTAAAGACCAATTATTAATTCCCACTGGCTGATATCTTGTGTAAAAATACTCACCGGCTGTACGTGATATAAAAACATAATATCCAGCATTTCCGTTTTTAATGTCGTTAAGCATTGTTTCAAGACTGTATCCACTTTTTGTTTCTCTGGTGCCCATGCTTCCGTCATAAATATTTCCCAATGAATCGTGCCACATATCCATAAGAAAATCACCAGTATCACCGTCTACAATATAAAGCTGACTGTTTCCGCCATAAGGCAGAACGGATTCAAATATATCTTTAAGACGATGAATATTCATAAACCCATATAAAATTCCAATAGTATGACCTCTGTTTTGTATAGGCACAGCCTGATAAATAAATAATGCATCACTGTTATCTTTTCCAGGAAATCTGCCGTAAATGAAAGGAACTATTGATTGCATTTGTGAAAAAGAGGGAAGGGCTGAGTAATCAGGAAAGGAATCTCCCTCACTTATAATAGTACCGTCGTGAAGCTGAACACAAAGAGCATCAATCTGCTGGTGACTGCAATAAGACTTAAGCTTTTCTTTAAGCTCATCATGGTCGGAATTTATGTCTGAAACTATCATGCCGGATAAAAGCTCAAGGTTTCCTTGGTAAAGCTCGATATTATGCTTAAGTGTAGCTACTGCATCATTGGCTGAAAGCTCTATTTCGTTGTAACATTCATCCATCGACTTTTTCCACAATATATGTGTAGTCATTAAAAAACAAGCACCTAAAAGTATAATAAGTAAAACAGGCCAAAGTATATCCCTAAATATATTTTCACGCTTTAATAAAGAATTCATATTAAAAATTCCCCTCAAAAGAAATCAAACAATATTGTTCTTTTACTTTAGTTGTTTACTAAAATTTTATTAGTGTGTTGCAAATTTTTATTTATTAATGCTTTAAATTATAAAACTAAATAATAATTACAAATATAATTATAAAGTTATGAAAAAGTTAGAAAAAAGTTAGAAAAAAGTTAGAAGAATGAACATTCTAATGTTCAAATTTTCTGTACTAAAATCATACAACTTTATATTTTTATTTGGTTTAAATACACCGTATAAATATTTTTAAATTTAATACAGCAAATAAAATTTATTTAACTTAATCTAAACTACAAAAAAGGGTGCCTAAGCACCCTTTAGAAATTACAAAATTATTTGAAGTATCTGTTGTAAAGACCCTGGAATGCTTTACCATGTCTAGCCTCATCACGAGCCATTTCATGAACTGTGTCATGGATAGCATCAAGGTTAGCAGCTTTAGCTCTTTTAGCAAGGTCTGTTTTACCAGCTGTAGCGCCGTTTTCAGCAGCAATACGAAGCTCAAGGTTTTTCTTTGTAGAATCTGTTACAACTTCACCAAGAAGCTCTGCAAATTTAGCAGCATGCTCTGCCTCTTCGTAAGCAGCTTTCTCATAATACATACCAACTTCTGGATAGCCTTCTCTATGAGCTACTCTTGCCATTGCAAGATACATACCAACTTCTGTGCATTCACCTTCAAAGTTTGCTCTAAGGTCAGCCATGATGTCTTCGCTTGAACCCTGTGCTACACCTACAACGTGCTCAGCAGCCCATGTAAGGTCGCCTGTCTGCTCTGTGAATTTTTCCTTTGGAGCTTTGCAAACTGGGCAGAAATCAGGAGCCTCTGTACCCTCATGAACGTAACCGCAAACTGAACAAACAAATTTTTTCATTTTATAATCCTCCTTGATATATGTACTTGATTAAGTGACAATAATTATTAACTGATAATTATTATACTTATAATAACCCTATATGTCAATACTTTTGTTCAATATTTTTATATTTTGTTTTAATTGGGAAATATAAGTACATAATTTAATGTATTACAGAAATTTTATTTTTTCAAGACATATAGTGTTAAATTTTTATTTACAACATTAAATCTTAATTTTTATAAGATTCTTTATTTTACAGGTGCTTTGGTATATAATATTATTAAACAGCAATTAAAGGAGGAACTTAACTGGTGTTTAAAAAAGACGAAACTTATTTTGGTTTTAAACTTATAAAAACAGAAAATGTTGATGATATAAATTCTTTATGCCATGTTTTTATACATGAAAAAAGCGGTGCCAGACTATTTTACGCCAAAAATAATGATAAAAACAAGGTGTTTTTTATTTCCTTTAAAACTCCGCCTGAAAACGACTGTGGAACTGCCCATATTATGGAACACTCCGTTTTATGCGGTTCTGAAAAATATCATTTAAAAGACCCGTTTAATGAATTGGAAAAGGGCTCACTTAACACTTACCTTAATGCACTTACTTATTCCGATAAAACAATGTATCCTGTTGCCAGTGTAAACGACAAGGATTTTGATAACTTAGTAAGAGTTTATGCCGATGCCGTTTTTAAACCTAATGTATTAAAAGAAGAAAAAATATTTAAACAGGAAGGCTGGCATTATGAACTGGAAAATGCCAACGATGAAATTAAGTATAACGGTGTTGTGTTTAACGAGATGAAAGGCGCTCTTTCTCAGCCGGAGAGAGTTTTGGAAAATTGTGCATCAAGAAGTCTTTTTGGTTTTACACCTTACGGCTACGAGTCAGGTGGAGACCCGGAAAAAATTACTGATTTAACATATCAGGGCTTTAAAGATTTTTACAATAAATATTACTATCCGTCAAACAGCTATATTTATTTATACGGTGATATGGATATTGAAAAATATCTGAAATTTTTAGATGAGGAATATCTGTGTAACTACAAAAAATCAGAACAGGAAATTATTATTAATGAAGTAAATAAACCATACAAGGAATATGATGAAGCTTTATATTCCGTTATTGAAAGGGACAAGGATTTAAAAGACAGCTATTTTTCACTTAATTTTTGCACCGGTAAATCAACAGATATTCTGCTTCAGTTTGGTATGGAGATATTAAGCTATATACTTTTTGAAACTAATGGCTCACCGGTTAAAAAAGCCGCTGTTGAAAGTGGTTTATGTGGAGATTTGGAAGGCTGGTTTGATAATTCCACATATCAGATGACACTTAATATAGTAGGTAAGAAGTGCCGTTACGAGGACAGATTTAAATTTAAGGATTTAATTACAGAAAAACTTAAAGAATTATCTAAAAATGGCATTGATAAAAATCAGGCTGTTTCTGCCATTAATTACATTGAGTTTTTATTAAGAGAAGCAGATTTCGGCTATAAACCTAAGGGTTTGGCTTACGGAATGCGTATGATGTATGGTTATCTCCATGGAAAAGACCCTGTTGAAAGCATTAAAATGTGGAAATATTTTGATGAAATAAGAAATAATTTAGATAATGGATTCTTTGAAAATTTAATTAATGAATACCTTATTAATAATAAACACTCATCTTATACAGTAATTAAGGCTCAGGAGGGGCTTCAAACTGATATTGACAGCCAAACAAGAGAAAAACTCAAAAAATTCAAAGAGAGTTTAAGCCCGGCTGAAATAAATAAAATTATTAAAGAAACAAAAGAATTAAAAGATTATCAGGACGAAGAAGAAAGCGAAGAAAATTTAAATAAAATACCTTTTATTTCTGTAAATGAGGTTGAGAAAAAATCAGAAGTATTAAACAGCGTTGAAAATGAAAAAGGAATAACTGTTTTTGATGACACTAATTCCATTGAGTATATAAAAATAATGTTTGATTTAAACTCTCTGCCGCAGGATATGATACCTTATGCCGGTTTATTGGCAAAAGTATTATGCAAAATAGATACTGAAAAATACAGTTATGAATCACTTCCGTCTGAAATGGACATGAACACAGGCGGAATATATGCAACTGTGGATGTATATGAGTCGCCGGAAGGTTTAAGACCGGTTTTATCTATTAACGGCAAGGCTTTGGAAAGAAACAGAGAAAAGCTTTTTGGACTTTTTGAAGAAATATTGCTTAACAGTGATTTTACTAAAACAGAAAACCTGAAAAAAATAATTCGTGAGCTTTTAATGCGAAACGAAATGGTTATAAGTGAAAACGGACATTCATATTCCGTTTTAAGAGCACTTTCTTATATGCGTCCGGCTTCGGCATATAAAGAAATGGTTAAAGGCATAGCATTTAATGATTTTGTTGTAAAGGCTGAAAAAAATATTGAGCTTACAGCCCAAAAGCTTTCAGAAACATGTAAGGCTGTAATAACCAAGGATAATTTTGTATTGTGCACTATGTATGACAACAGGAACAATAAAAAAATTCCTGATTTATACTCTAAGCTTAAAGAAATTCTTCCTGAAGGGAAAAACGAAAAGTTTAAGTTCAATTTTAATTCTAAAATATTTAAAGAAGCCGTTACAAACAGTTCAAAAATAGTTTATAACGCTAAAGGTGCTGATTTTATTTCGCTTGGTTATATCTACAGCGGAGCAATGAATGTAGTAAGAAACATAATTAACACAGAGTATTTGTGGAACCAAGTCCGTGTTAAAAACGGTGCATACGGTGCAGGGTGTGCCATGCTGAGAAACGGCAGTATTTATGCCTACTCCTACAGAGACCCTAACACAATTAAAACATTTGAAGCTTACGATATGACAGGTGGGTTTTTAAGACAAGTCTGCCATAATATAGATATTGATAAATTTATATTGGGTGCCATAAACGATATTGACAGGCCAAAGAGCTGTTCTGATAAAATAGAAACAGCGGCTTTAAGGTATATGCAGAATATAAGTCAGGAAATGGTGCAGAAATCAAGAGATGAGATTTTGTCAGCAGGAATCAAGGACATTTTATTATGTGCAGATATATTTGATGATGCCATGAATAATGCATCAAGTGTAACAATAGGAAGCAAAAGCATTATTGAAAGTAATATTAAATACTATGATAGTATTAGGAATTTAACAGCAGGTGAGGTATTGTGAGTCTTCACTCATTTAATTACATGGGTATACCGGTAGAGTATAAACTTATAAGAAAAAAAGTTAAAAATATAAATATTCATATAAATGAGAAGTGTTTAATAACCGTTTCTGCCTCTGAAAGAACACCTGTTAAATATGTTACAGACTTTGTTGAGTCAAAAGCCGACTGGATTTTACGGAATATGGCCGAAATAGAAAGATATAACCTTACAAAGCCTGATGATATGATTTATGATGGAAAAAATGTTTTTATATTAGGCAGACAGTATGCTGTTAAAGTAATAGAAAGTCAAGAAAACAGTATTAATATTGAAGATGAATATGTTGTAATAAAATCAAACAGCAGTGAAAGCGATGTTTTAAAAAGTCAATACATGGAATTTTTAAAAGAAAAAGCTTATGATGTATTTTCATCGGTTTTAAATGAAATGTATCAGAAAATAAAATGTGAAGGCATACCAGAGCCAAAACTTAATATAAGAAACATGAAAACACGCTGGGGAACTTGCAATATAAAGACATCTGTTATAACACTTAATTTACAGCTTATTAAAACTGATATTGACTGTATACGTCAGGTGGCATCTCATGAGCTCGTTCATTTTAAAGTTAAAAACCACGGAAAGGATTTTTACAGACTGCTGGAAAAATATGTTCCCAACTGGAAAGAATTAAAAAAAGCAATGGATACACGTTATAAAGACGGCATTTAATAAGGCAAAATTTCATTTGAAAAAATACGGAGTTAATAAAAAGACATATAAATATGATTCTTTTTACAGCTCCGTATTTTTTTGTATTGAATGTAAAATATTAATATATTGCAAAGTGATTAATTTAATAAATTAGAAAAATAAACTGTAAATATTTGTATTTAAAGGAATTATATGGTTTAAAATTAAAATAAATATAGCTTAAAATATACAATTATTGTATATATTTAAGTACAAAAATTGAACATAAAACTTCTGGAATGGTGGTAAAGCGGTCTGACTGCCAATCTAAAAACAATAAAATCAAGTATTTTTTAAGATAAGTTTTGTTTATTTTGTATAAGGCAATAAAGCTTGAATTTAAAAGGAATTTTGCAAAAAATATAAAAAAATTCATTGACTTATTTAAAATGGTCTGTTATTATTTACAATGTATTTAGAGAGATACAGCGTTCGTATATACGAATTGAGTTTTGCTTTTATTGTAATATCGCTGTGGACAGCAGAAAGGGTGTTTAATATGAAATTAATGCACACAAAATTACCTGAGTTCCTTGAAAAAATGAGGGTTGCTTCAGAAGAAAGCTCAAATCCTAAGCCGATTAAAATCAGAGGACTTGAAAACCTTACATCAGCTAAAATGCAGTCATTAAGAACAGGACGTATTGAACACGCCGTTAGAGAAATGACAATGAAAGACGGCGTTGAAAGAATAGAGTTCCAAGTTATACCTCGTGTGCCTGAAACTATGCATACGGTTATTATTAAAGGCGTCGATAAAGACGGCAAGGCAAAAAGCGCTATACTTGAAGTGCTTAACATTCTTCATCCTACAGAAGAAGCTTATCTTCTTGACTGTGACGACATAGAAGACAGAAGACCTGGCATTGGCAGACACTGATTTTAGGGAGGTACTTAAAATGGCTAAATTAACATATAAAATGATACCAGAGGGAATGCTTGAAGGAAAGTATGTCCCACTTAATATTGCTTTTATAGATTACAGAGAAGTTAAAAATGCAGGCGTTACACCAAGACAGGCTTTTGAGGCTGTTGCAAAAACTGTTGACGGACCTGTTGGTATGAACATATTTGACCAGGATGTTGTTACTACTACAAGTGACGGTGTTATGGTTGAAGGCACTGTTAGATTTATGGCAGCTGCTGATAAAGGTAAAATCAATCCTGATTTCGGCTACCTTGAAATGGCTGAAATGCCTTACTCAGATGAGCTTATTAAAGAAGAACCACATCTTATCCAGTGGAAGAAAAACTACCCGGGAAAAAGACTTTTCAGAGGTCCGGACCCTGCTACAAAAATAATTCCTGTTCATAACGTTTGTATCTCAGGAAGAGCCAGCAACAACAACTCAGCTACTGAGATGATGAACATTGTTACTATGGAGGAAATACTTCTTCCTATACTTGGCCAGCAGCAGATTTTAAGAAATGGCAAAGTTATTCTTGGCATGACAGGCGGAATTATTTCTGTTGGTATTGGTATGATTATGCCAGAAAAATTCGGCCGTGTATTCCCTACAAGACAGTTCCCAGCCGGTGAAACAGCACACGGAAGCGGTCCTTATGCTCAGACTCTTAAGGCTCATATTCCTTGTATTGTTGCTGATAAAGCTGTTCTTGCTGAAAACATTATTAAATGTCTTGAAGCAGGATGTATCCCTGGCAGAACAGTAGGCGCTTCTCCGGCAGTTCTTTCTGTAGCAAGAAGCATGGGTGTTGAAATTGACATGGGCAACATTACAGACAGAGCTTATGAAGAGCTTGGCAGTGTTGGCTTTACAAAAGAATGGATGCAGGAAAAGGTTGATATACTTACTCCTGAAGAAATAATTGCAAGAGCTGACGAGATTATTCCAGGTGTTGTTGACGGAACAAAGTACAATGTACCTGACCTTATTAAAGAAACAACAATAGAACTTTAATTTCAGTTGAAACTCCGCCATTATTACTTATATTTTTAGTGTGTGTGGTATGGTTTATGGTGTTTATTATGTGATTTTGGCGGTTAATTAATTGCATGGGACTTTAAGAATACGGAATAATAGCTTAAAGGCCCATGCTTGTTTATATGGAAAATTTTATTACTGATAAGGAAAAGGAAGGGTTATATGAGCTTTCTTAAAGAAAATGTGGTTTATCCTAAAATGTACCGCATAAAACAGCACTTTGCCAATGACAGGATTGAAGATATAAAAACCGAGATTTATAATCAGTTTGATTTAATAGGACTTAAAGACAAAATTAAGCCGGATGGACAAATAGGCATTACATGCGGCAGCAGAGGAATAAATAATATTGACAAAATAATTAAGGCCGTAGTTGATTATGTAAAGGATAACGGTGGTAAGCCGTTTATTATACCTGCTATGGGAAGCCATGGCGGAGCTACAGCTGAGGGCCAGAAACATGTATGTGAAAAGTTTGGAGTAAGCGAAGAAGCTATGAATTGTCCTATACGTTCTTCTATGGACACAGTTATTCTTGGCAAAACAAAAAGCGGTGTTGATGTGCATTTTGATAAAATCGCTTATGAGTCCGACGGTGTTATTGTTGTAAACCGTGTTAAAAGGCATACGGATTTTACGGCTAAAAACGAAAGCGGTATAGTTAAAATGCTTTCTGTAGGTTTAGGCAAGCAAAAGGGTGCAAGTGCCATGCATACAAACGGCCTTGGCAAAACAATACCTGAAACTGCAGAGGTTATACTGGAAAAGGCTCCTATTTTAGGCGGTTTATGCATTGTAGAAAATGCACATGAGGAAACTTCAGTGCTTAAAGCTGTTAAAAAAGAAAACTTTATTGAAGAAGACGCTAAAATGCTTGAGCTTTCAAATTCACTTGTGCCGTCACTTCCTTGCAAAGACATTGATATTCTTATTGTAAAGGAAATGGGTAAGCAGTACAGCGGAACTGGTATGGATACAAAGGTTATAGGCCGTATGAAGATATTTGGTGAAGTAGAGCCGGATTATCCTTCTGTTAAAAAATTAGTTGCTTTAAGGCTTTCTGATGCATCTTACGGCAATGCTCTCGGTATAGGTCTTGCAGATTTAACAGTTAAAAAACTTGTTGACTCCATTGATTATGAGGCTATGTATTCTAACCTTATAACAACTACATTCCTTGAAAGAGGCAAAGTCCCTGTTCATTTTGATACTGAAAAGGAATCAATTGATGTAGCATTTGATACAATAGGTGCTGTAGAGCCGGAAAATGCAAGAGTAATGATTATTGATAATACACTTAATATAGGCACTATGCTTGTTTCAGAGAGCATTTATAACGATATTAAGGATAAAGTTGAGCTTCTGGACAGCAATGTAAAAATCGAGTTTGACGAAAACGGTGTTCTTAAAAATTAAATATATTCTTTTGTATAACCAAAACAGGCGGTATGCATATTATGAAATATGTTAATCGTCTGTTTTTTAATATTCATCAATGATTTTTGTGCTTTAATTATACTGTGTAATGTTGTATAATATATTTATTCGAGAGGAGGCAGGTATTATGGAAAAACTTTTCAGAAAAATATTAAAAGGCATTAATTCCGTTAACGGCACAGATGTTACTCTGCTTATGGCCTGTTTAGGTGCCGTAGGTGTTCTATTGGGTCTTAATATTACGGAAAGAAGCAAAAAGGCTGTATCTGTTGTTGCTGTTTTTGTATTTATAATTACATCCATACCGGCAATTTCCAAAATAGCAGGTAAAATGCTTGATAATGAAACAGACGAGTATTTCAGTGATGATGACTGCTTTGAGCCGGAATTATAATGAGTTGTTTTTTATTGGAGCGGAATTTCAAGCCGCTCCTGTTAAATTTTTTCATTGTTTTTTAAAAAAGTTATGAAAAGTTATGAAAAAATTTTCAAAAAGTGTTGACATGGTTTTAACATTGTGGTATTATATCATTCGTCGGTAAGACAAGCAGTAAATAAGAGATACAATTTATCTCAGATAAACGACATTATGGCTCAGTAGCTCAGTTGGTTAGAGCGCCGGCCTGTCACGCCGGAGGTCATGGGTTCGAGCCCCACCTGAGTCGTTTAGTTTGGGAGTTTAGCTCAGCTGGGAGAGCGCTTGCCTTACAAGCAAGATGTCACAGGTTCGAGCCCTGTAATTCCCATTAAAGCCTTTGATTTAGTTCAAAGGCTTTTTTGCTTTTTGAATTATATTGTGTGCTTATTGGGGTGTAGGTGGTTATGTATGATTAGAAAAGCTGTATTAAGTGATTTGAAAAATGTATTTGATATTTATTTAAAAGCTATTGAAAAATTAAGAAGCTTAGGCATTGAGCAGTGGGATGATATATATCCTGACTTAGACACTATTAAAAACGATATTGAACGTGGTGAAATGTATATTATGCCTCTTAACGGACACGTTGCCGCCTGCGGTGTTATAAACAGGGAATGTGAAGGATATGAAGGCGGAAACTGGAAATACGGCAGTAATTTCAGGGTAATTCACAGGCTGTGCGTTAATGTTGATTTCCAGTCCATGGGTATAGGCAAAAAAATGCTTCAGTGCTTGGAAGATGAAATTAGGAAAATGAAATTTGATTCCGTCAGAATTGACGTTCTGCCTAATAATAAAAGAGCAGTTGAACTGTATAAAAATTTCGGATATGCTGACGTAGGAAAAGTAGAGTACAGAAAAGGTGTATTTCGGCTATATGAAAAAAAATTGAAGTGAAAATTAGAAATATTTTTAAATTAATAGTTGTTTTTTACATAAGAAGCAGGGGCTTAGCCTCTGCTTTTTTATAATGTTATAAATCTTTTGGATATGGTTCTTTTATATTTGTTATTCCTAAAATATAATCTGTGCTTGTTTTATAATATGCAGCAAGCTTGATTAATGTTTCTGTCGGAATATCCCTTAAACCAAGCTCATAACGAGAATAACATACTTGACTGCAGTTAAGGTACTTGGCTAAATCCTTCTGCAGTAAATCTTTATCTTCCCTTAAATTGCGAATTCTTTCATACATACTAATCACCTCAGCTTAAGATTTATAAGTTGAGTATAAATAAACCGTTTTGGTATATTGATATATAAACCAAAATGGTTTATAATGTTTCTGCAATTAATAAATAGTATTCGTTAAAGGGGGATTTTTTATGTTTTCAAAAG